>CAZYLM010000033.1:0-19101 GCA_964648645.1 uncultured Anaerolinea sp. | reverse complement strand
TTTGGGAGACTGTGACAAGTTTCATGAGATTTGGCTATGAGGTTTGAAATATTTGGGTTTACTTCAATTCTATCCCAAGAGGGGAGCGAAAGCCTCCCGACTTTTCCACTCCGATTCGGGGGCGGCAGGGTAAAATATTTCAACCTATGAATCGAATGCAAAATATCCAAGCTTTGCGGGGAATCGCCGTATTATCCGTCCTATTATTCCATCTGGTCGTTATAGAAAAGAAGTACGGCGGAGGGGAATACCTGCTCCCGAGTTGGCTTCAATTTGGCATGTTTGGCGTGGACCTGTTCTTCGTTATCAGCGGTTTCGTAATGGTGACCGTGACGCGCGGGAAATTCCAGCAGTCCAAACAGGCGCTGCTATTTCTTTACCATCGTGCGTCACGCATCTACCCCCTTTATTGGGTCTATACCACACTTGCTTTGGTTGTCTTCCTAATTCAGCCCGCGTGGGTAAACAGTTCCCAGGGCAATCAGGTCAATATCCTTGCTTCCTACTTACTAATCCCAAACAAACTTCTTCCACTTGTACAGGTCGGTTGGACGTTGATCCACGAGATATATTTCTACCTCATCTTTTTTTTCCTACTCTTCCTCCCAGAAAAGTATCTCGTGCCTTCGCTGCTTCTCTGGGGTGCAGGAATTGCATTTTCGGGCTTCCCGACCAATCCGCCCATTCAAAGGGTTGTCTTCCATCCGCTGACATTCGAGTTTATTCTGGGCTGCCTTCTGGGGATGCATTATCACAACACTGCCCCTATAAAGGCCAAAGGCACATCACTGATCATAATATCTGTGTTGGGACTCATCGCAGCTGTGATCGGATATATTCAATACAATAAGGTGACGGGTCTCCCTCCGCTTGGGCTTGCTGAAGCCGCCTATTACGGAATCCCGGCTGTTTTGATCGTCTTCTGCGTCACTCACGCCGAACGGAATGGGGTTATGCTGCCACGGTTCCTCATCCAATTAGGAAATATTTCCTACTCAGTCTACCTCTCGCATTTGTTCACCGTAAATGTCGTCGGAAAGGTGTGGGGGCTTTTGGCGACCGAGTCCCTCGTTGATAACGCAATTGCTCTCTCGCTTGCGTTCGTACTTGCGTTGGCTGTTGGGTTTGCAAGTTATAGAATCTTGGAAATTCCCCTGCTCAAACTTACCCGCAAAATCGCCTGAAATCTATTTTGTGAACTGATACAACAAGACGCCCGCCGCCACTGCCAGATTGAGCGAACTTGCCCGCCCGGCCATCGGAAGCGAGACTGTTACATCACAAGCAGAGGTTTGCTCTGGAGACAACCCTTTTTGTTCGCTGCCCAGCAAAAGCACCCAGGGTTCCTGAGGAACAAGAGTATGGTAATCCACATCGGCTTTAGAGGACGAACCGATAATTTGAATGCCTCGTAAACGCACCCAAGCGATGAAATCTACTGTGGATGTTTGTACGACCGGCTTCCAAAATACCGTCCCCATACTGGCACGGATAACGGTGGGGTGATACAACTCAACACCGCCATCGAGCAGGAAAAGCCCATCTGCTCCAACAGCGTCCATGGTACGAAGAATGGTCCCCAGATTTCCCGGGTCCTGCGGAGAGACCAAAGCCACCAGCTTTTTGGATGCACCCAAATCCCTCAGTGAGTATGGCTTATTCTTCACGACAGCCAAAATACCCTGCGGGTTTTCCTTATCCGTCAGGGACACCATGACTACCGATGTGACAGGTTGGATCTTAAGTTTGAGATTCACCAGACGAGAGAGTAATTCTTTGGCATACGCGCTGTTCAAAATTTCTGGCGCATACACAATGGCTTCAACCTCCCAGCCCGCTTCGATCACTTCACCGACATGGTGTATACCTTCGACAAGAAAAGTACCCAACTCCGATCGAGCCTTCTTCTGCCGCAACGACCGGACCTGCTTCACAAAGGGGTTTGACAAGCTCGAGAGCAATTCCATACCGAAATTTTATCCGAAAACGGTGCTCAAATTCGGAAGACTTTGATCTCACAGCCCGTTTATAATAGTGAAAATGAAATCCTTGCGCTGGATAATTTGTTCAATAATAATTCTTATTGCCGGGTGCGGATCAAAAGCAGAGCGCGAAGTTAAGGTCATAGACGGCGATACGAGCACAACCCTGACGACAAGCGAGACCTTGCCCATCCTGATCCTTTCCGAGGCGGGAATAACTCCACAACCGATTGACCGCGTCCTGGTGAACGGGGTGCCCCTGAAACTGGAAGAGGAAATAACGATCGACGGAAACATTCAATTGGAATTACGCCGTGCTGTAAAGATAAAGCTTATTACTCCGCACGGAGAAACGGTGATATTTTCGTCCGCTCTCACAGTTGGTGATCTACTGGACGAAGAGAAGATCGAAGTTGGTGAATACGACGGAGTGGAACCGCCGCGGGATTGGGTTCTTACAGATTCATTGGTCATCGCGATCACTCCGACGCAAGAATTAACTGTGATCACCGGTAATGAGACGATTTCGATCCACTCAACGGCAAAAACGGTTGGAGAGGCATTGGCACAGAGCGGGATTCCGCTTATAGGGTTGGACAAGAGCATTCCAGCGGAGAATGAGGCACTTCCTCCCGATGGGCAGATAATGCTTACAAGAGTTAGCGAGACCATTTTGGTAGAGTATGAATCCATTCCATTTTCGACTGAAGAAATCTTCACGGAAGACATTGCATTCGGCGAGCAGGAGGTTAAACAGATCGGTGCAAACGGAGTGGCAATGACCCGCACCCGGGTACGATATGAAAACGGGATTGAAGTCAGCCGTGTGCAAGAATATCAAACCACAGTGCGAGAACCGATAAAGCAAATCGTGGCGAGCGGTTCGAAGATCGTCCTTGCGCCGGTCGGCGGGAATGCGCCTTATCAATATTGGTATGCCACGGAAATGTATGCGACCTGGTACTCACCGTGCAACAGCGGGATCAGCGGATGCGCCTATGGCACGTCCAGTGGGGCGCGTGCAGGCTTTGGGATTGTGGCGGTGGATTATTCGATCTATCCATACCTTGCCGGGTTGCGAGTTTACATCCCCGGTTACGGTTTAGCGACTATTGGGGATTCTGGCGGCGGACCCATCGTCGAAACCAATTTTGGTGTATCACGTACACAATGGATCGACCTGGGGTATGATGACAACAACATTGGCGGTCTCTCAGGCTGGGTGACGGTGTATTTTCTCGAACCAGCGCCGGCAGAGATACCTTATTTTTTCAAATGACCCTCCATTCCCTTCCAGAATAAATTAAAAATATGACCAAAACACAAAGAATCATCATCGGAGTCTTGTCTGCAATTGCTCTGATTCTCGTATTAGGTGTGGGCATTTATCTTTATCAAGTTTTATTTGCTTTTGCAGAAAAACCTCTCGGACCCGCCCTGCCGACGTTAGCGATGCCACCCACATGGACGGCATCACCCGGACCTGAACCTGGGCAATTGGGGTTGGTAACCCTTGCACCGACCATTTCGATCACCACACCCACCTCCGGCCCGCGCTGCGGGGGTCCGGCATTGTTGAACATCCTCGTCATCGGCGCCGATACACGCGGCGACAACTACACCTACGGCCTAGGTGATGCCATCCGCCTCGTGCGGGTCGACTTTTCGACACCAAGGGTAAGCGCCCTCGAATTCCCGCGCGACCTCTGGGTCGAAATTCCTTATATTTCAGACAACTTGAACGGCCAGGACCACGAAAAATTAAATCAGGCATTCCTTTACGGACAGCCCGGTTTTAAATATTGGGACGATCCCACCGAGGGTTCAGGGTTAATGGCGCTCACCCTCAACAAAAATTTCGGCGCGAATATAGACCATTACGTCACCGTCAACATGCGCACCTTTGAACATGTTATAGATGCCATGGGTGGCATCGACGTGGAGATCAAGGATGATAGGGTCGCAAAAACATCCGGTCTCAAAGTAGGCACACATCACCTCAATGGTGCCGAGGCGTTGAAGCTGGCACGCAATCGTTCCGGAGGAAGCTTTGAGCGTGCCGATAATCAGAACCTGGTTGTTTGCGCGGTACGCAAAAAATTGACCAGCCCGCAGATTCTCGCCCAAATCCCAGCAATGATCGAGACGTTTCAAGATAACATCCGCACAGACCTGACTCCCACTCAACTCAGCCAATTGGCTTGTCTCGCAACACAAATGCCCCCAGAGAATATTTCCCTGGCAAGCTTTCCCGGAGACCTCTTCAAACAAACCCGCGTGTTCGACCCGGTTTTCGACAAACGGATCGCCATCCTGGATGCCGATTTCGTCATCCTGAGCGATTTTGTGACGCGCTTCCAGATGGGCACCTGGCCCCCAGATAAAGTTTCCTCCACACCATCCCCCGCCATCGATGAAGAAGATACTGCATTCGTCTGCCAATGAGCCACAATATCATTCCCCCACTCGATGCTGCCGCAGTCCTCAAACGCTACGGTTTACGCCCCGATAAAAAACTCGGGCAAAATTTTTTACAGGATTCCTCCGCTCTCGAAAAGATCGTCAACTCTGCAGAGATTCGGTCGGATGACTGTGTCTTGGAAATTGGTCCCGGCCTCGGCAGTTTGACCCGTTATCTGGCTGATTCTGCCCGGAGTGTTACAGCGGTCGAACTGGACCCTGACCTGATTCCTCCCCTCAAAGCTATTCTTACGCCGCATCCAAATGTGCGCATCATCCACGGTGATATTCTCGAATTGTCCATCTCCAACCTTGTTGAACAACCCGGTTACATCGCCGCGGCTAATATTCCATACAATATCACCTCAGCGATCATTCGCCATTTACTCGAAAGCGAACCGAGACCAAGGCGCATTGTATTGACCATTCAAAAAGAGGTGGCAGAACGCATCTGCGCCAAACCTGGGGATTTAAGCCTGCTTGCATTAAGTGTTCAGGTCTACGGCTCACCTCGGATCGTCGCGAAGATCCCGGCAGGGGCGTTTTACCCAGCGCCCAACGTGGATTCCGCGATCCTGCGTGTGGATATTTATAACGAGCCCATCATTCAAAGGGAGAATCTGCCGCGCTTTTTTAAATTCATCAGAGCAGGCTTTGGGCAAAAACGCAAGACATTGCGAAACTCGCTCGCCGCAGGTTTACACATCAAACCAACCGAAGCCGAGGCAATGCTTGTCAGCGCAGGAATTGACCCGATGCGGCGGGCAGAGACACTGTCACTCGAGGAATGGGACAGGCTGGTTCTTTGACCCTATCGATGCAATCCATCAAAAATCCAAAGGTTTAATTCATGACTCAAGAGACCGCCACACAAAAACCTTCGAATTCTGCAGAAATTGCACTGGTCGTCACTGCCTGTGTAATAGGCTTGCTGATGACTTTCCTGGTTTATTCAGGGAATTTTATCTTCGGTTCGGTAAAAGGCATCTGGATGTATCGTTATTTTGACGAAACATCCACGCTTCCGCGTTGGATCCCGATAACCACGCTTACGCTTTTGGCATTCTGTATCTTTATTGGCAGGAAGCTTATTCACAAACGCGAGACAATAACTCTTATCATTACTTTTATCCTGTTGTTATTCCTCCAGTTTGTGATGCGCGAAGCGTACCCCTTTTCCCTTGGAAAGATCGTTGCAAGCGACAAGTCCAATTCGTTCTACACACCTTCAATAAAATACTCTGCCATTGAGATCCTAAAAGATTACAAATCTCTTTCTGCCGCCTTTCCGCTTCACGCCCGCACGAACATGCCTGGAAAAATCCTGTTCTTTGAATTTCTGGGGCTGTTCACTTCATCTCCAGAGGCCATGGGCATCTTGATCGTTATCAGTTCGTCCTTCGGAGGCGTATTGTTATATTTAATCTGCAGAAAAATACTCAAGGACAAAACCGCAGCCTATTATTCATTAATCCTATATATTTTGATTCCCTGCAGATTATTTTTCCTTCCCTTGTTGAACACAGTTACGCCCATTTTTATGCTGATTTTGCTCGCTTTGGTAACATCATTTATAGAGAATAAATCAACGATTACTGCCTGGTTGATCGGGACGGTAACTTATTTTATGGTCTTTTTTGAACCTTCCCCCCTAACGACGGGTCTCATTGCTTTAGGGCTTCTGATTTTTTCTGTTTACATGAAGAATATTACACTGCAAGACATGTTGTGGTTGGCAATCCATGCATCGATTTCCTTTTTCTTCTTGTATTTGGCGTTTCGGACGCTTTTCTCCTTTGATCTCCTTGAAACCCTGAAGTTCATCCTAAGGGATGCCACCCATTTCAATAAACTTGCAGGGCGAGGGTATCGGATTTGGTTTGGCGAGAATCTAAAAGAATTTTTTTACGTCGCTGGTACACCGACTTTGGTGATATTCATGTACTCCACAACAAAGGTTGTATTGGAGCTGGGCGAAATATCGAGGTATAAGACACTATCTTACGAACTCGCTTATTCGCTCAGCTTACTGGCAACATTTACAGCTGTGGTTTTCATGGGTATCAACCGGGGAGAAATATCCCGCCTTTGGATCTATCTGGCTGTATTATTCCAGATTCCTGCCGCAGCACATATCGCAAAGCTCGAAAAGAGTGCCCTACTTTTCTACCTTGTCGCAGGGACTTTGGTTCTTCAGGCTCTGCTCCCTTTGCACCTCGTTGGTTTCGTCGTGCCATAGTATTCAAATAGGATACTGGAAGGATTTAAACCCCAACCACTATCTTTGTCACAGACGCCTAATTCGTCATTTGCAAAATAGTACCAACGTCCCTATCCCATCTAGTACCATTAGCGCGGTTTTATCCTTGAAAAATAGCCAGCATTTCGTCATAATTGGGACAAGGAGAAAGTAAACATGTTTAGGAGAAAATTAATTTTAGTATTATCCATATTCTTAGTAACTGCACTCACCGCATGCAATATGCCTGGGGGTCCGGAACCGACTGTCGACCTCGCGGCCACCATTACAGCACAGGCGCTGTTGATCGATTCGGGTGCTGGCGGCGGAGGCGCCCCACAGCAAGAGCAGGCAACCGCCACCCCTGCATTTACAGCCACCCCGGAATTGACCGGGACACCCACCATACCTGAGGTGACGGTCAGCGTAAATACCAACTGCCGCACAGGTCCGGGAACAGCATATCAAATCATCGGTGCCCTGGTCATTGGTCAAAAGGGAATCGTGGTTGGGAAGAATTCATCAACCGGTTATTGGATCATCAACAACCCGGGCAGTACTGGAACATGCTGGCTTTACCCGCAATACGCAACCGTATCCGGTGACACATCCAAATTGCAGGAATATTCAATTCCTCCAACGCCCACACCCACATTCACTTCCACACCTACAGCTACACCCACACTTGCCTCACCTGCACCTGTCAACAATGTGAATATCACCCTGACCTGTACGCCGGACGGTCCAAACTACAAACACTCAGGTACTCTGACCTGGGAGGATAAGTCCAACAATGAAGATGGCTTCAATATTTACGTGAACAACACGTTGATCGCCAGCATTCCTGCAAACAGCATCTCGTACAACGTCCCCCAGGGATCTTCCATGGCACCTGGCACAGCGTCCATCTTCGAAGTCGAAGCCTT
The DNA here is from genome assembly GCA_964648645.1 of uncultured Anaerolinea sp. Lineage (GTDB taxonomy): Bacteria > Chloroflexota > Anaerolineae > Anaerolineales > Villigracilaceae > Villigracilis. The sequence goes on along the minus strand of CAZYLM010000033.1, from coordinate 11,494 downwards.
TAATGCAGCAGGCAAAGCTCCCAAGAAATCAGTTACAAAGGGTTGCCCGTAAAACGAAAATAATTACCTCAAAAACCTTGCAGAGAAAACACCTGCAAGGTTTTTGATTTATTTACAGTAATACACAAGTTGAAGGTTTAGTGTCATAATTGCCACGAAAGGAGAGAGACTTATGCACCGAAAAACTGCACGATTTTTTGTATTGATCGCTTTTGTCCTGTCTGCCTGCAATTTACCTGATGGGCAGGGCGGGACGGTAGGACCAGACGACCTGGCGTTAACTGTCACCGCACAGGCTGCCTTACTTCAACCGAACAATGTTGATCCTAACCAAGGCCAGCAACCCGGAGCACCCGCAGCCACTGCAACTCTCGAATTCACCGCTACACCTGAAGTCTCAGCCACACCTTCAGTGCCGCAGGTGACGGTCACCATAGACACCAACTGCCGAACCGGACCTGGAACAGCATACGATATTATTGGAGCGCTATTAGTAGGTCAAGTAGGAACCGTGGTCGGAAAGAATTCCTCCACTGGATATTGGATAATAAACAACCCCGGAAGAACCGGAACCTGCTGGCTTTATCCCCAATACGCAACAGTGACGGGGAATACAGCCAACTTGCAGGAGTATTCGATCCCGCCTACACCGACGCCCTCAAAGACGCCCACCCCGTTACCAACCTCTACATTCACCCCAACAGCAACGCTTTCGCAGCCCGCTCCAGCCGAGAATGTTTCGGTTGCAAAGAATTGTGCTTTGATCATTCCAGTCCCTGCTACATATCTATACAATGGGACATTGAACTGGCAGGACAAATCCAACAATGAAGATGGTTTCAATATCTATTTTAATGGAGCGCTTCAAACTACCCTCCCGGCAAACACTACTTCATTTCCGGTACCGCCTATCCCATTTCCACAAGGCACAGTTGAGGTCTGGGGCGTGGAAGCTTTCAACGCTGCAGGCAAAGCGTCAATTACAATGACAAACTTCATCTGCCCATAAATTTTTTACGTCCTAGCGTTGCAAAGGATTTTTCCTTTGCAACGCTAGGCATTTTTATTATCACGATGCCGACCTTTCAAACTTCACAATTGGTTCGAATCCCGGCAGAAGCTGTCGAACACGCAAGAGAGTTTGCGAGGGTCGTCACAGGGACGGTCGACTACCATGACAGTAACCAGACCGTGATCGAAAAAGTCCGAGACGATCACTTCGTCTCCAAGCTCGGCGAAGAGGCGGTGCGGATTCTGTTCGAGGGCAGGAACTGCCGGGTCGAAGGACCCGACTATGGCGTGTATGAGGCGAAGCGCAAATCCTGGGCGGCGGATCTGAGAATCAACGACCTCGAAGTGGCCGTCAAGACCCAGAGGCGGTCTGCCGCAAAACGTTACGGGCTCTCATGGACGTTCCAAGATTCACCCGGACGCCGCGATCCTATTCTTGACACACCTGATGCATGGGTATGCCTGGTTGTGTTCGAGGACTTGAATGCAGAGACAGAATGTGTTGTTTACCCGCTGAAGAAAATAAAGCAGTTGATTTTCGAAGCGCCGCGCCTTTCAAAACTGATTGGGAAAAAGCAGGCAGTCTACCTCGAGACGCTGATCCAAAATGGCATTTTTGAAAAATAAAAACCCTGCGAATGTTTCGCAGGGTTTTCTCATCGATCCAATATCATCAATCGAAGATTGACTTACGTGCCTTCTTCCCAGGAATTGAGATAGTGAAGCTGTTCATCGGTGAGGACATCGATCTTCACACCCATGGCTTCCAGCTTGAGCCGGGCGATCTCGTTATCGATCTCAGTTGGCACAGAATAAACCCTCTTCTCGAGTTTATCGGCATTCTTCGCCATATATTCGGCGGAGAGAGCCTGGTTGGCAAAGGACATGTCCATCACGGAGGCGGGATGACCTTCAGCCGAAGCGAGATTGATCAATCGTCCTTCGCCGAGGATATTGATCTTGCGGCCATCCTTGGTAGTGTACTGGTCAACGAACGGTCGGACAAGGTTGGGCTTGCCCACGCTCATCTTCTCCAGCGCAGGGATGTTGATCTCAACGTTGAAGTGACCGGAGTTGGCAACCAGAGCGCCATCTTTCATCACTTCGAAATGTTTTCCATCAATGACATTCAGGTCGCCCGTCACTGTACAGAAGATGTCGCCAACTTTCGCAGCATCGTGCATCGGCATTACCTGGAAACCGTCCATGGCGGCTTCGAGTGCCTTCATCGGGTCCACTTCGGTAACGATGACATGAGCACCCATACCCCGTGCGCGGGAAGCGAGACCGCGTCCACACCAGCCGTAACCAGCCACAATGAAAGACTTCCCTGCGAGAAGAACGTTCGTCGCGCGGACGATGCCGTCGACAGTGGATTGACCTGTGCCATAGCGATTGTCGAACATGTGCTTGGTCAATGCGTCGTTTACGGCGATAACGGGGAACTTCAACACACCGTCTTTTTCCATCGCCTTCAAGCGGATCACGCCCGTGGTGGTCTCTTCGGTGCCACCGATGACGTTCTTTAGCATTTGCTTGCGATCATCATCCTTGAGAGTCTTAGCCCATTCCGCCAGGGAGGGTTCGAGTTTCTCGAAACGCCCCATTTCAATAAAGAACAGGGAGGAAACGAGGTCAGCGCCATCGTCCTGGGTCATATGGGGCTTGTGTTCAAGCGCGGCGCGGATGTGTTTGAAATAAGTGACCTTATCCTCGCCTTTGATGGCGAAGACGGGAATTTCGAACTGATTCACCAAGGCAGCCGCAACGTCATCCTGTGTGGAAAGCGGATTGGAAGCCGTCAGCACGATGTCAGCACCACCGTCGTGCAGGGTGCGCATCAGGTTGGCAGTCTCTGTAGTGACATGTAAACAGCAGGATAGGCGCATGCCCTTGAGGGGTTTTTCCTTCTTGAAGCGCTCGCGGATCGAACGAAGAACGGGCATTTCACGCTCCGCCCACTCGATGCGGCGGCGTCCGCCTTCGGCTTGTTGAATATCTTTGATGTCGTAATTGCTCATGTAATGCTCCTTCTTTTTGGTAATTAGAGATTGATTATTTGAGGTTTTTTGAATTTCTGGTTACTTTAACAATGCATCCAGCCTTCCGCCGTCTTCGAAGTGCTTGCGGAAACGTTGTACGAAACTTTCGCGGGTATAGGAATGGTTTTGTGTGCCGCGCTGCTCAAGGCAATAGACCGCAGAAAGCGAACCGATCTCGCCGCACAATTTCCAGTCGAAGCCGTGGGAGTACCCTGCAAGGAATCCGCCACGGAAGGCGTCGCCCACACCGGTCGGGTCGACGATCTCATCTTCAGGCACGGTGGGGATATGAACGGAAGTCCCATCTGAGTACAGGTCCGCGCCATCTTTGCCACGTGTAATGACAAGCACTTTGACATGGTCAAGGATCTGGTCAAGGCTCCAACCGGTCTTTTTGGAGATCAAGCCGAATTCATAATCATTACAGAATAGGAAGTAAGCGCCTTCCATATCGCGAGCTAATTCCTTGCCCTCCAGGCGCAACACCTGCTGGCTCGGGTCATACAGATATGGAATCCCAAGCTCCCGGCATTCGGCAGGGAATTTCATCATCGCATCGGGCGAACTGGGAGAAACGATGACCAAATCCGGCTTTTTATCCAACTCCTTGAGAGATTGGGTCGCGGAATGCGCCATTGCCCCAGGGTAGAACGAAGCGATCTGGGCGGAAACATGATCCGTCGTCGCAAAGAACGAGGCGGTGAAAACACCGGGCACGACCTTCATCAGAGAGGTGTTCACACCTTTCGATTCGAGCCATTCCCGATAATCCGAAAAATCCTCGCCGACAGTTGCCATTACACGCGGCTTTTGCCCGAGCAGCGCCATCGTGTAAGCGATATTCGGCGCAATCCCGCCGCGCTGCTTGGACATGGAATCGACAAGGAAAGACAGGCTGATCGATTCCAATCGCTCGGGTAGAATCTGTTCCTTGAAGTGACCGGGGAAGGTCATCAGGTAGTCGTAGGCTACAGAGCCGGTTAATAAAACGTCCATTGCACACTCGCAGAAAAAGGCGCACTCTTGCGAGTGCGCTTTGAAATGGTTACGGCGTGAGTTTATCACGGGGAGGGTGGAATGTCTAGAATTTCATACACGGATTTTCACGGCACCGCTGGAACGATGGAAACGAACGGAGCGCCTAACTTGCAGGCAAAAATATCGTCAAAATAGACGACTGATTGGCTTCGTTGCAACCATAACTCCAACCCCATCGTGCCAGGAGGAATCGGAACGGGGTCTTCATAATGGAACTTTAATTTGCCATCCATCCATACTTCTGTTAATCCCTGGTACGTTGCGACTTCCACCAAATGCCACTCCCCAAATGTCGGTGCGGACGATTGGGCGATGCCGATGTTGGTTAATGGCTGCTGAAGACGCCGCAGGGCAAAATAGTTATACCCAATGGGTACTTGATAGCGCGAATCGAATATTTCCTTCCCTTCCAAGGTAAATGGCTGCAACGCCTGTTTCCAGTTGAAAGAGAACCAGTTTTCCTGCGAAAACCTCTCCGGAACCATCATTTGAATTCGCCAAACTGCATTGTCCAATTCAAATCCGCTAAGACGGGAACTTATCGGGGCATCACCAACCATATCGGTATATTGGGCCGACAGGACCAGGTCACCTGCCTCTTCTAAAGAGGGTACTATACCCCACCCAGGTGCGCCAAATTCGATCTCCATCCAACCCTGTGCTTTTCCATCTTGGAAATCCTCGGCGTAAAGGAAGGTTTCTTCTTGAGCGCATCCTTCCGACGGAAGAAGACCAAACGGATCGCGCTGGATGGTCACAGCCACGTCATTGAGCCCTCTAACAAGCATACTGTTCAACGATGCAGGCAAATAACCCTGCGCGCTGACATTGAATGTGGCTGTCTCTCCCTGCAGGTCGCTCCAGCGGACTTGACCCACTCCATCCGTCAGAATGGGCGTGTCGTTTCCTGATTCGGGAAAAGAAACACTCGCCCCTGCAACAGGCGCACCGGATTCGTCTATGATGGTCACAGTCACATCGATGGGGATCGGGGTTGGAGAGGGTGGTATCGGTGTTTGGGTTGGCGTCGGCGTCCATGCGGAGGCCGTCATCGTTGATATCTCCTCTGCAGAAGGTCCGCATGATACTGTCAGGATTATCAATCCCCCAATGATAATTTTCATTGCGAGTTTCATGACTACTCCTTTTACTACTCCAAGCGGAACGGAGCCGTTGAAACGGAATAACCACCGTTCCAAGTCCAGGAAACAGAAACTCAATACTTATAAATTAATCATTGCCCCCAATTGCCACCTGATACCTTATAACATCTAATTAAAGTATAAACATTTGCATGAAGTTTTTCAATATCAGTTTGCCTCCCAGACGAACAAGTGAAGAAGGCCGAAAGATTTCCGACCTTCTTCATAAAATTTACTGTTTTATCTCCGTCCAAAGTTCATCGTACAACAGCAGGGCTTCACCCAGATCTTTCACCTCATGCCCACGGGCAAACTCACTGGCGGGTGTATTCGTGATAGGTGATGAAACATAAGCCTCATACACCTCAGGCGCATTCTCCCTTGCGTAATCCAGCGCAGCTTTGTTCGGATTAGTGTAGGGATAATCAACCAGCGCCAACCAGTTCACGTCCCCCTGCAAGAGATAATTAAGCCAGGCATAAGCTGCGTCCGGGTGCGGCGCGGTGGCGGGAATTGCCATACCATCGTAGAAGATGATCGAGCCCTCTTCGGGGAAGACGTACTCAAAGCGCGGGTCTTCGGTCTGGGTCAGGAAGGCTTCGCCGTTCCAGACGATGCCGAGGTCGACATCCCCAGCCACGAGCGGAGTCTTGGGGCTGTCGCTGTCAAAGACGCGAATATTCGGCATCAGTTCAAGCAGTTTCGCTTTTGCTTCAGCCAAATGGCCGGGGTTTGTATCGTTAACGTCATAACCCAGGGTTAACAGCGCCGCGCCGATGATCACGCGGCTGTCGTCCACCGCCACGATGCGTCCTTTGTATTCCGTGTTCCACAGGTCCCCCCAGGAGGTCGGTGGAGATTCCACTGTTTCGGTATTGTAAATAATGGCTTGCGTACCCATCTGATAGGGTACGATGAAACGGGTCGTGTCTCCGTACGCAGCGGTCAGATCAGGGTCGAGGCTTGACAGGTTCGGCAGCTTTGTTTGATCCAATTCAGTCAGCAAGCCTTCGCGGATGAGCACACCGATCATGTAGTCGCTTGGATGAACAACATCATACGGATTCACATCTTCACCAAGTGAGACCTTCGAATATAGTTCCTCGTTCGAAGAGAAATAGTCCACGTTGACTTCGACACCGTAGACCATACCGAAACAATCGAAAATGTCGGCTGGGATATATTCGGTCCAGGTAAAGATATTGATCTTATCGCTTTCAAATTCGACGCGTGGATTCGGTTCAGGGCAGGCAAACCCGGTGGAAGTGACGTTCCCGTCGTTCGAGGCGGGCTCTCCTCCTGCCGCGCAGGCCGTCAAGGCGATCAACAGCACGCTCGACAAAATCAACCTGACAAAACGATGGATTTTGTGGTGTGTGTTCATTTCACTCCTTTGGATATATATAGCCCTGCATGGGTCGATTGACTCATGCAAGGCTTGGGATGAATTACAAGAGGATTATAGTGCATCCATAATTTGGGTACAATATTTTTAACGACAGGCATTCATAAAAGCGAAAAGCCGCGGGACCCTTGCTTGACTCTGTTTTCATTTACCAGTATAAAAACGGGATGAAAAATCGACGCCTCTCAAGGACGGATTCAAATTATAGCCGCTCGATCCGCCAGGGCATTCGGCTCATCCTCTCTTTCTGGCTGACTCTAACCATTACAGCTTGTTCTGTGCTCGAGAATATTCCCGCCATCCCCCCCGGCTGGACGGTGACACCCAGCATAACGACCATCCCGCTAGCGACGTTCACCCCCACGATCACACCCACGCCACTGCCTACAGCCAGAGTCAGCGAAGGGGATAAAGCACTCTTCAACGGTGACTATGACCTTGCCCTTGTGCATTACCAAACCGCTCTGAGCGATTCGCCCGACCTGCTGGTTCGGGCTTCTGCGCAATGGGGCATGGCGAAGATCTATTATGCACAAGGCCGCTATAACGAAACTCTGACGGCTTTGCAAGTCCTCATCACCGAGTATTCGGGCACGCCGCAATTTCCACAGGCATACCTCCTGCAGGGATATGTCTTTTACAAATTGGAAAATTATTCCGCCGCGGCTGATGCCTGGCAGACCTACCTCGTCTTGCGCCCCGGCGTCCTCGATGCCTTCGTCCAGGAATTGCGCGGCGATGCGCTGTTCAACGCGCAGAACTACGCCGAAGCCCTGCCAGCGTACAACGCCGCCATCCAGGCGCCTTCACTCGGAGACGATACCCTGCTCGATTTGAAGGTCGCTTCGACGCAAGGCGAACTGGGCAACTACGAAACGGCATTGGCGTTATATGACGGCATCCTTGGGCGGGCAGACAGCGATTACATCAAAGCCCAGGCGTTGTATGAAGCCGGGTTAACGAACCAGGCTCAAGGTCAGAATGCCGAGGCGAATGAACGCTTCCGCTATGCCGTCGAGCATTATCCGCTATCGTATTATTCCTACCTCAGCCTCGTTGAGTTGATCGATGCGGGCGAGACCGTCGGCGAATTGGACCGGGGCATCGTCGATTATTTTGCGGGTCAATATGCTGTTGCCATCGCCGCCTTTGACCGGTATCTTGAGACCAATCCGCCGGAGAACGATGGGACGGCTTATTACTACCGCGCGCTTTCCAAGAGCAGCCTGGGGCTCTATGATGAAGCCCTGACCGATTACGATACATTCATCGCTAATTTCTCATTACACTCCCGCTGGGGAGATGCCTGGGGCGAAAAAGCCTTCATCCAGTGGGCGCAAAAAAGCGATTACAACGGCGCGGCGCAAACCTTGCTGGAGTATGTCAAACTCGCCCCAACCGCCTCGCTGGCAGCGGATTATATGATGAGTGCGGCGCGCATCTATGAACGGGGCGGAGATTACGATAAAGCCATCGAAACCTGGTCGCGGGTGACACTGGAATACCCGGGTTCGGGGCAATCATCTTATGCGGCATTCCTGAATGGGATCGTCGAGTATCGCCGGGGAAATTATCAGGCGGCGTTGGACACCTTCAAACGCAGCCTCGCACTATCTTCATCCTCCACAGACAAGAGCCGCGCCCTGCTCTGGATCGGCAAATCGTACAAAGCCCTCGGCGAAGCGAACGGCGCAAACGACGCCTGGCGCGAGGGACAAAACCTGGACCCAGGCGGATATTACAGCGAACGCGCGCGAGATATGCTGGCAGACCTCGCGCCCTTTGCCTCCACGCCTACTTCCAACTATCAAGTTGACCTGGCCCGCGAACGAGCGGACGCGGACATCTGGATGCGCCTGACATTCAACCTCGCCCAGGACGTAGACTTGAACGGACTTGGTCCACTTACCTCGGATGGACGCATGATCCGCGGCAAAGAATATTGGGACCTGGGCATGTTCGATGAAGCGCGGCTGGAGTTCGAAGACGTTCGCTCGGAACTCGAGACCGCAAACGATGCTGTAGGCAGTTACCGCCTGACGAATTACCTGCACAGCCTCGGCATGTATCGCTCAGCCATCTTTGCGGCGCGCCAGGTGTTGACCATGGCGGGGCTCGACGAACACACTGAATCGATGATGGCTCCGGCATACTTCAGCCATATCCGCTACGGGTTGTATTACTCCGACCTTGTGATCCCCAATTCGCAAGAAAACGGGTTCGACCCCTTGTTCGTCTTCAGCGTCATCCGGCAGGAGAGTCTCTTCGAGGGCTTTGTACGCTCGAACGCAGGCGCACACGGCTTAATGCAGATCATCGCCCCAACCGGCGCACAGATCGCCTCGGAACTCGGCAAACCGATCAATTACTCTGAGGACGATTTATACCGCCCGTATGTGAGCGTGTTATTTGGGACTCACTACCTTGCCAAGAACCGCACATCGCTGAACGGTGACTTGTACGCCACCCTTGCCGCCTATAACGGCGGACCCGGCAACGCCGTGGAGTGGAAAAACCTGGCAGGCGACGACCCTGACCTCTTCCTAGAAAGCGTCCGCTTCGAGGAGACCAGGAATTACATCCGGAATATCTATGAGATATTTATTATCTATAGAAGATTGTATGGAGTTTAATGTAAAGACCTGACAGGTTATCACGAGGTCACAGTCAAACAAAAGCCCAGTCCACGCATGGGTATAGGTCAGACAAGATCACGATGAAACCTGTCAGGTCTGGCAATTGAATAAAAAAGAGACTGTCTCACGACCGCCTCTTCCACTGATCACCGATCACTATTCACTGCCCTATCAATCCATATGCGCCACAATGCGTTGATGAGCCGTCTCCACATCCATATCGAGGATCGAGACGAGTTTGTCTCGTCCGCTTTCACCGGCGACGATCTCCACGCGCGACTTCGGCACGCCCAACACTTCGGCGAGAAAGGCGATCAACTCGGCATTGAGTTTATCGTCCGCGGGGTCTGCAGATAGGTTTACTTTAACCGTCCCATCGTTCAGGACGCTTGCGATCTGATTGCGGCTGGAACGCGGCGTGATCCGCAGCGCCAGCGCCGAACCGCGTTTGCCGTCATGCAGGACATAATTTCTTGTCATCATTCACCTCAGGTAAAAGTTATAGTGAAAGAAGGATCCCGACCAAAACCTGCTTCAACAATTCCAGGGCAAGGATCAGGAAAAGAGGGCTGAAATCGACCGCGCCTGTGTTCCCGATCAGATTGCGGATCGGGTTGAGAAACGGACCGACGATCCGCTCCAACGCCTCACGCACGGGATGATAAGGCGAAAGGAAGAACGACAGCAATGAATTTGCGATCACGACCCAGATGAAGGTCTCCGTCACCACGCGAATAAACAGGACCAGAAATTCGACGTTCATGCATTCTCCGTGTTGTAATGTCTCGCTCCGACGATGGCAGTGCCCACCCGCACGAATGTCGCGCCTTCCTCCACCGCAACTTCATAATCAGAACTCGTTCCCATCGAAAGTTCGGAGAAATCCGCGCCCGGGAACTGCGGCCCGAGAAAATCCCTCAGCTGCCTTAGCTTAACAAAGTACGGACGGGACGAGTCGGCATCGCTACCCAGGGGCGGCATCGTCATCAACCCGCGCACCTGCAAGTTCGGCAGGGAAAAGATCTCGGAGATCTGACCCGGCAGGTCCGCCCAACGGGATGCATCCGAAGCCTCCCAGCCCCCCTTACTTTCTTCACCGCCAACGTTGAACTCGAGCAGGACCGGCAGGATGCGCCCCGCCTCACCGCAGAAGCGGTCCAGTCGTTTCGCGAGTTTCAGGCTGTCGAGCGAGTGCATAAAGTTAAAGTTCTCTGCCACCAACTGCGCCTTGCGGCTCTGAACGTGACCGATCATGTGCCATTCTACCGCAGAAAAATTTGACAAGGATTGAATTTTCATGACACCCTCTTCGGCATAGTTTTCACCGAGGATGCGGCACCCCGCCTCGATCGCGGCCCGGGCTGTCTCCAGCGGTTGGGCTTTGGTCACCACGACGAGTTTCACCGCTTCCAGACTCCGCCCCGAGCGTTTTGCCGCTATCGAGATTTTGTCCAACGTCCCCAAATAACGTTCGCGAATGGAATTTACGATTTCGTTCATGAGCCAAATTGTAGCGCAATTCTATTGAGCTTTTCCAAATAATTCTACGAATAATTACCACCGTCCTGAGCGGAGAGAGGCGATAGCCAAGCACAGTCGAAGGACGGGCGCCCAAAGTAACAACCGTTTTTTTGGATATCTGCCCTTCGACTACGCCGCACAAAATGCCTGCGGCTCCGCTCAGGGCAGCGAATATATGGTTAAGTAAATTGGTTAACTTGCAACAGTCTTGCCCTATAAATCTATGCCAAAGCCAGCAAAGCCCCAAATCGACCGGTCTTCCCTTTTTCGGCGCGGTGCGAGTACCAATCCTCCAAATGACAGGCGGTACACAGACCGGAGATCTGAATCTGCTCGACGCCGGCATTTTTCAATTGCATGGCATTCGCAGCCCAAAGATCAAGGTAGATCCGGCCGTCTCTTGTTTCGAGAATCTTCCCGGAGTCGGCGCCGAATTTCTCACGGAATTGAAGAGCGACTTCTGCACCCACCTCGTAATGGTCCACACTGATGGACGGACCAACGCCTGCCACCACATCCTGCGGCTTTGAACCGTACCGTTCTTTCATCGCGCGGACGGACGCTTCGGCAACACCTTTGACCGTCCCCATCCAACCGGCGTGGGCGATACCGATCACTTTTTTTACCGGGTCATGGAATAACAAAGGCACGCAGTCTGCAAAGCGCATGAAGAGCGAGACTTTCGGGTTATCGGTGAAC
>CAZYLM010000032.1:11441-19373 GCA_964648645.1 uncultured Anaerolinea sp. | reverse complement strand
CGGATAACGTGCTGGACAACGCCGGAGAGCTGAGCATCGCCGTCCACAAGCTGAAGCGCATTGTGAAGATCTTTGAAGTGGTCAACCGCCAGGTGGACATCCTCGAGACGATGACGCCGATGGATTTTCTGGAGTTCAGAAACCTGCTGCTCCCCTCTTCTGGGTTCCAAAGCGTGCAATTCCGCATCATCGAAGCCAAACTGGGGCTAAAAATGGAGCAACGCCACAAGGCGAACTATTACAAGAACACGCGTCCGGGCGGATTCAACCAGCGGGATTACGATGCGATCACCAGGGTCGAATCCGAGTCGACGCTGAAGAGCTTGATCATCAAATGGGCGGAACGGACTCCCTTTTTCGATCAGGGATTATGGAAGGATTACGAGGCGAAATTCCCGCCGGAAGATGGGCTGCATCAATTCTGGAGCGATTACAAGCAGATCTACAAGCACAGCCTGAACGGTCCGGTCGAGATGCGCCAGTTGGAAGAATTGGAGAAGGTCTTTTACAGGGAGGGTTTGGGTGAATTTTCCGTCGAGGCGATGCGGGCAGTGTTGTTCATCATGCTGTACCGCAACCAGCCGATCTTCCATTTACCCTACGACCTGTTGACCACCCTGGTGGACGTGGACGAGATGCTTTCGCAATTTCGCTACAAGCACATGCTGATGGCGCGACGCATGATCGGTCTGCGCATGGGCACAGGCGGTACAAGTGGAGCAGGTTACCTCGAAGGTGCGTTACGCCAGCACTACATCTTTAAAGAGCTGACCGAGGTTTCGACGTTTTTGATCGAACGGAGTAATTTGCCCAAATTGCCAAAGGCTGTGCGGGAAAAGATGAGTTTCAATTCGTGATAAACAAAGTCCAGGGTCTCATGACTTTGGACTTTGTTTTATGGGCAGAGGTGCTCTGTCCCTGAGCCGTCGACGGTGATATAGATGGTGTCACCTTCGCGGATATCCACAGTCTGTATCTTCGGTTCGCCATCGAGGAAGAGGTCGTAGATATCGTACCGACCAGGGTCGACTTGCACCTCGTTCAAGTATTTGCTGTTGGTATACAGGTTGTACAGGTAGAGTTCGTTCGGACCGATGATGAGGTCGTGCTCGGTGCAGTTCTTGATGTAAGCTGGCAGGGGCCAGTCGGTGAAGGTAAAAGATTCGACCTGTGAAAGATCGCCTTCGAGCTTTGTGAAGGGAGTAAGCAGAGAAACCCAACCGGTGAATTCGGTATTAGGGATGCGCACCTGGACCCACTTCGATAACACGTCCTGCCCGATGATCTCAGCACTTTCGCCCCGTTTGAGCACGCCGATCTGGTTGTACTCGGTTCCGGGTCCGCGGCGGAAGTAGAGGTTGCCTTCAGCAGCGATGATGCGAGCAGAGGGGATCGGCTCAGGCGTAGGCGAAGCCTGGATTGTGGGAACAACCGTGGAGGTGGGAAGAGGCGTGGGAGACTCTGTTGGAAGCGCAGCCACAGGTTCGGGGGATGATTCCACTGCAGCGGTTGGCAGGCTGCCATTTCGAATCCGCGTAAAGAGGCATCCCTGCACGATCACCATGATCAGCAGGGAGAAGACGACCGTTCGTGATTTTCGCATGTTATTCGTAACGCAAAGCTTCGACGGGTTCAAGATTGGCGGCGCGGCTGGCGGGATAGATGCCGAAGAACAAACCGATGATCGCCGAAAAGCCGGTTGAAAGAAACACAGCATCCATGCCAACGATGGGGACAAAGGTGTTGCCCGTGGCAGTGGCGACCTGCTCAACAATCCGGGCGATGAGCCAGCCGAAGATGATGCCAATGACCCCACCGATGAGACTCAAGAGAGAGGACTCTGTCAGGAACTGCAACAGAATGTCACGTTTACGCGCGCCGAGGGCTTTGCGCAGACCGATCTCTTTGGTGCGCTCGGTGACGGAGACCAGCATGATGTTCATGATGCCAATACCGCCAACGAGCAGTGAAATGCCAGCAATGCCGCCGAGAAAAATTGTGAGTACGCCTGTAATCTGGCTGAAAATGCTCAGAAAATCCTGCTGGGTAAAGACGGTGAAATCGTCCAAACCGACCGGGGTGCGATGTCGCTGGCGGATGATGGAGGAGATTTCTTCGACCGCCGACGGGACCGATTCGGCCGTGGTCGCCTGAACAAAGATGACATCCACCTGATCGCGCGCGCCGCGTTTGATGAGGCGGGCCTGAGCTGTGGTGAAGGGAATATATGCGGCGTTATCTTCACTACCGAAAGCGCCGCCGCCGCGGGCCACCAATACACCGATGATGCGAAAAGGTTGACCTTCGATACGAATCACCTCGCCGACCACACCGTCGGCATGGCCAAAGAGGGCGATGGCAGTTTCAGGTCCGAGCACGACAACTGACATGCGACCGAGGATGTGTTCCTGATTGATGAACTCGCCCTCAGATAGTTCAAGGTTGCGGACTTGATAGTATTCCGGTGTAACGCCGCTGATGGAAGTTGTGGTCTTCTCGCTGGAGAAGTTCAACAAGCCATTGCCCTGGATGGCAGGCGCGACCATTTCAACGGACGGTGCTGCGAATTGATCGAGCAAGGCATTCGCATCGCCTAATGTCAGCGGACGTTCATTATTACCGCTACGCGACTCACGTCCGGGAGGTCCTTCCTGGTTCGGCGAGCCGCTGAAGACAAACAATAAGTTGGTGCCGATGCTCGAGATCGATCCGGTAATGGATGCCTGGGCACCGTTGCCTACCGCCAACATGGCGATGACTGCCGCAACACCGATGACAATTCCCAACACGGTAAGGCCTGAACGCATTTTATTCCCGTTCAAACTCTCGAGCGCTTCAAGAATAGCCTGGGTAAAACTCATCCTGCCGCTCCCTTTCCTTCTTCGATGGTGTCCAGTTCGCCGTCCTTCAGGCGGATGATGCGCTGGGTCTGTTCGGCGATCTTCGGGTCGTGTGTGACGATGACCAGGGTGGTGCCGAGTTCCTTATTCAATGAAAGCAGGAGATTCATGATCTCTTTGCCGACTTTTGAGTCGAGGTTGCCCGTCGGTTCGTCCGCCATAATGATGGCCGGATTATTGACCAGAGCCCGCGCCACCGCAACACGTTGCTGCTGACCGCCGGACAATTCATATGGACGATGAGTCATACGATCTGCCAGACCGACGGCCTCAAGGGCTTTCTGCGCGCGTTCGCGCCTACCTTGCGACAAGCCGGCATAACGAAGTGGAAGTTCGACGTTCCCCAACGCGGTGAGACGTGAAAGCAAATTAAAACTTTGAAAGACGAAGCCGATCTTGCGGTTGCGGACGCTTGCCAACTGGTCGTCATTCATCTGTGCAACGGATTCGCCATCGAGAATGTATTCACCGGCAGTAGGGCGGTCGAGACAGCCGAGGGTGTTCATCATGGTGGACTTGCCGGAACCGCTGGGACCCATGATGGAAACAACCTCGCCGCGATGCACTGTGAACGAGACACCGCGCAATGCCTGCACTTCGAACTCACCCATGATGTAAGTCTTGGTCAGTTCGCGCGCTTCAATGACCCAGTCCATGCTAATCTCCGCCGAAGGGACCGCCGTTGAACGACGGCGGGTTGAGTACGATCTGGTCGCCCTCCTTAAGGTCTCCATCGACCAGGACGCTCATTGTGTCGGATGAAGCGCCAAGAGTGATCTTGACCGGCTGTGGCACACCGTCTTTGAGGATGTAGACAACGCGGTCACCTTCCACCAAACGGACGGCGCGGTTCGGGACGAGCAATGTATCCTTCACTTCTTCGACGATGACACTAACAGCCGCGGTCATTCCCGGCTTGACCTGCTCATCGGCATCGGTCAATTCCACTGTGACGGTGAAGCTGACCACACCGCCGACAGTATCGCCAGCCTGGCCGACCGCCACAACTTTGCCGTGGTATTCCTGATTCAAAACGGCATCGAAGGCAAGGGTCGCCTTCTGCCCGACAGCAACATGGTTGATATCGACTTCGGAAACCTGCACATCGACGAGAAGACTTGAAAGGTCATCCACGCGGAAGCCAACCGTGCCGGTAATGACCTGGTCGCCAACAACAGGATTCGATTGGGTGACCGTGCCATCGAAAGGCGCGATCAATTTTGCGAGGTTCAGAGTCGCTTCTGCTGCGGCAACACGGGCGCGAGCCGCTTTTACGGAATCCGATTCTTCACCTTGAAGCAGGCGCTCAAGTTTGCGCTTGGCGTCTTCAAGCTTTGCTTCGGCAAGGGCAAGGTCCTGGTCTGCCTGGGCGATGGTCTCAGCACTGGCATACCCCTTATATTCCTTGCTTTGCAGGTTACCGAACTGGTCGTACCAGACTTCTTTGATGTCGATCTTGCCGTTCAACTCTATGCGCCAGTTATAGGCTTTTTCGTAGGCATCTTCTGCTTTATCAACCGCTTTCTGGGCTTCGATCAGGGCGGTATCCGATTCGAGCAAATCTTCCAATGCCTGCTGGGCGCTGACCAGGTCAGCTTCGGCAAGGATGATCGCCTGGCTGAGAGAGGCTTTATCCAGCTCAGCGAGCACTTCCCCACTTGCAACTTTATCGCCAATGGCGACATTCACATCTCCCACATTGCCATTTGTCTGCCAGTTGAGAACGGCAGTCCGGTTTGCACGCACACTGCCCGTGGCACCAACCGATGCGGCGAGGTCACCCCGTTCAATGGCGATGGTCTCGAAGACCGCCTCCTGCGGCTGGCGGGATCTCGAAATGATTATGCCAAGCAGGACAAAAACAACCACGCCGATGATGATCCAGGTTCGGCGTGAAAATTTCGAAAAAAATTGACGCATTCTAGGAACTCCTCCAGGGAAGCATGACAAGTCCGCTTTGCGGACCATGATGGGTTTACCCAGCGCGATCGCAAATTGCGCCTTTTTAGAAGCGTAATGTGAGACCGTGGGCATATATATCACACAATATACGAAAAGATGTGTATTAATTGTGCAGGTGTTGCCCGCATCCAGCCGGTGAAATGCTGAAAGTTATATATCGATTTTAATTCATGCGGGCAAAGGATGATCGGGTAAAAAAACAAGATTAAGATATGTCTAATAAATACATGACGATTGTCTCGGCTATTTGTGACATTTAAGCCTTTGTCTATCCAGTTTCATTACGTTATCATGCGTCTAGACCGCATCTATAGCAAGACCGGATTTATTCGTTTAAACTCAATTTTGGAGATCCTCCCATGCAGGCAGTCCCTAGTGAATTTCTGGCAATCGATCGCAAGGAACGGGCGAACCGTCCTTTTTTTGATCTGGACCTGCGCCCGCCGGAAGAGCGCATTTGCGATTTCAGCGATGTGGTGATCGAGTTCGACCCGGAACGCGCGATGGTGGAAGCGGCACGCTGCATCCATTGCCCGGATCCGGCACCATGCATGGTGGCATGCCCGACAGCAAACGACATCCCCTCTGCAATGTGGCTGATCGAGCAGGGAAAGTTCGTGGAGGCGGCGGGAATTTATCACAAGACCAGTTCCCTGCCCGAAATTTGCGGAAGGGTCTGCCCGCATGAGGCGTTGTGCCAGGGTTCCTGTGTTTTGAACAAGACCCAAACGCCGGTGTTGTGCGGCGAGTTGGAAGCCTTTACCGTGGATTACGAACGCCGGACCCAGGGGTATGTGATTCCGCTGACCATTCCGAGCGGGAAAAAAGTTGCGGTCATCGGGGCAGGACCGGCTGGGTTGGGATGCGCCGACATCCTGCTGCAAAAGGGGCACGAAGTGACCGTATTCGAATCCAAGCCGCAACCTGGCGGTCTGCTTGTGTACGGTATCCCGAACTTTAAACTTTCGAAGGATGTCTGGGGAGAAAAGTGGGAAGAATTCGAGCGCGCGGGCGTGAAATTCGTGGGCAATACGTATATTGGAAAAGACAAGACCATCGACGACCTGTTCAAAGAGGGATTCGATGCAGTCTTCATTGGGGTCGGCTCGGAGGTGGATGCGAAAATGGAAGACGCTCCCGGCACCGACCTTCCCGGAGTTTATGAGGCAACAGATTTCCTGATCCGGGGAAACATTCCCATGGAGCAATTGCCAGAAGCGATGCGCAAACCTTTGGAGATTGGGAGACGCGTAGTGGTGATCGGCGGCGGCGATACGGCTTCGGATTGCCTGCGCACAGCTTTACGGTTGGGTGCGGAGGAAGTAACCTGTTTATACCGCCGAACCGAAAAGGAAATGCCGGGCGGAAAGAAGGACCGCAAGATGGCAAAGGATGAAGGGGCAAAGTACCGCTTCCTGACCCAGCCTGTCAAGTTCATTGCGGGACCGGACGGTAAATTGGCCGCTGTGGAATGCATCGAGATGAAGTTGGGCGAGCCCGACAAGAAGGGACGCCGCAAGCCGGTGCCAGTGGAGGGTTCGAACTTCAGCGTTGCGGCAGATACGGCTGTGCTGGCTCTCGGCTATTGGCCAGACCCGATCATTGGGAAAACAACCCCAGACCTTGAAATCCACGATTGGGGTCTGATCACTGTAAAAGATAAAGCGAAAGGCGATACAAGCCGCGAAGGGGTTTTCTCGGGCGGCGATTGTGTGACAGGACCTGACTTAGTCGTGACGGCGATGGTGGCCGGGCGCAAAGCCGGTGAGGCGATCGATGAATATTTGAAGAGCAAAGACAAGTAGTTTGATAGTTAGCCAGTTTATGTAGATTACCTGTTGAGGGCAGCAGGTCGCTAGTACGGCAGGGTCTTTTGGATCCTGCCGTATGTTTTATTGATCGCAGGGTGATGAGTGCCTTCTTTTTTCTTTTATAATCAGGTTTGAAGACTTTATGCGGTTAAGCCAGGATTAGTGGTGGTTTTTTCTTTAAGTAGGCGGATCCGGCAAGACTGTATACATGGTACGTGAACCGGGTCAGACCTAAATGGAAATAAGGAGAGCTCTGGGAGTAACCGGCAAGTAGCGGGTGATATCCCGAGCGAACCAGTAATGCAACCGGGGTATATACAAACAAGTTTGAACGTGATTAGAATAATCAAGAAGGATTGTTTTTATGCGTCACACCCGCAAAGAAGTGATCAAGCGCATTATTAAGGAGTTCGAACGCCTGGATCGTCTGGTCAGCAACCTTACAGATGAAGAATGGAACAGACCGGTGGCAAGATCTGAGACAAAAGATCCATGGACGATCAAAGATACAGTGGCGCATATCACTCACTGGAAGGCTGACACGGTCAGAAAGATCAACAAACTACCCATACCGGTTGAAGAAAAAGGCCTCAATTGGACGGACGGGAATCGCCTCATTTATAAACGCTGGCGCCGTCGCTCCCCGCAGGAGGTTTTAGCCTGGCACAGGCAGGTTCAGGAGGACGCTCTGACTGCGCTCAAAGCTGCCCCTGAGGAATGGTTTAGCGGCAGGGAGCGCCGCGAGGAATGGCCCTTCGATCTTGACGGTCACTCCATCTATCATCGAACAAAAGACATCGAAGACGTATTGAAAAAGCCGACAAATTAAGTGCTGCCGGGTGGTTCATCGATAGATAAAGACACAAATCAAGTAGTATGCCGAAAAAGACAGTTCTTTTAATGATAACGACTTCAATTGTTACAAGCTTATGCCTTGGATGCCTTTTTACGCTCCCTGTTCAGGCGTATAGATCGCTCGGCAATCCCACCGCCGAGGAAGGGCAGCAAAAAGCCAATGAGTTGATTAAAGCTCTGGAAAGCTACAAAACCGATATAGGGAACTATCCTCCGAGCCTGGATCTGCTTGTTCCAAAGTATCTCCCTGCCATCCCACGGCCTTCCTGGGTTGTCCGGTACGACTATGAACTTCTTGCAGGCGAAGACGAGTTCATTATTATCTTCGATGTAGGCATAAGTTTTGACGGCGACTACTGTGAATACAGCAGCAAGACTCAGGCGTGGAGTTGTAGTGACAGAAT
>CAZYLM010000032.1:0-11341 GCA_964648645.1 uncultured Anaerolinea sp. | reverse complement strand
GCATTTTCCGGTTTTTGCGCATCTATCGAAGGGAAGCTGGTTGGTTATCTCATTTATACATTCAGCTACGATACCGACAAGGCAATCCGCTATCTGCATATCCTTGACCTTCTGGTCGACAAGGTTATGCGTAACAGAGGGATTGGAAAGAGCTTGATGAAGCATGCGGCGAATTATTGCAGAGAAAAAGGCGGAACTGAATTGTTTTGGGCAGTATACGGCAAGAACGGATCAGCGCTAAAGTTCTACTCCAGCCTGGGGGCGGAAGAGATAGCCGACCTTAGATTCATGCGATTAATGGCATAAGAATGGGGAATGTAAAGGTTATAATTGCATAATTGATCCAGAACTGGCGATGCAGTGAAGTAAAATAAACCAATGCCCGGACGAGAAGATATTTTTCAAAAAGCAATGAACGAGGGGCACTCTGCCGCATGGGACCAGGAATGGTCGAAGGCTGCGGCGGCCTATCGACGCGCCCTCGAAGAATTCCCCGACCACCCCAAAGCGTTGAACAGTCTCGGGGCAGCATTGCATCAACTGAACCAGGTGGACGAGGCGCTGCAGATCTATAACCATGCGGTAAAAGTTTCGCCTGATGATCCCATGCCGATGGAAAAGGTCGCCCAGCTTTCAGAGCGGGTCGGCGATCTGAAGACCGCCATGGAAGCAGCCATCCGTGCCGGCGATCTCTTCCTCAAACAACGCGACGCCGAAAAAGCTTTGCAAAACTGGGTCCATGTCACCAGCATCAATCCGGAACACGCCATCGCCCACTCCCGCCTTGCACAGGTTCATGAAGCGCTCGGCCATGCCCAACAAGCCGCCATGGAATATCTTGCCATCGCAAGCGTATTACAGCGCGCAGGCAATGCCGAAAAAACACAGGAGATGGTGAACAAGGCGCAATCTCTCGTCCCCAATAGCCCCGAAGTCAAACAAGCGCAGACCTTGCTCAAGACCGGGCAACTCCTGCCCAAACCGATCCGCGCCAAAGGCGGGACGGGTCCCATCCGTATGGCACAGGTCAAACAACTCGAGACTCAGCCCCGGCTGAAAACCGCCTCAGGTCTAGACCCGATCTTGGAGGCACGCCAAAAAGCGTTGACTCAGTTGGCAGAGTTACTCTTCGATTTCTCCGACGATAGCAGCCCCGCCGCCCAGGACCGCAAGGGCATCTCCGCCATTATGCGCGGAACCGGCTCCATATCCGCCCAGTCTGAACAGGTCAAAGTAGTGCTGCATCTTGGCCAAGCCATCGATGCGCAATCCAAAGGCAACGACTCTTTAGCCGCTGAGGAGATGGAAGCCGCACTCAATGCCGGATTCACTTCATCGGCTCTTTATTTCAATCTCGGTTACCTGCGCTACAAAGTGGAACGATACGAGAGCGCCCAAAGGGTATTGCAAAACTCCGTCAAACATGAAGAATATGGACTGGCATCCCGGCTTCTATTGGGGGAGATCATTTCGCGCAAAGGAGCTTTCCGCGAGGCGGCGGTCGAATACCTCGAAGCCTTGAAATTCGCCGATGCCATGACCGCCCCCGCCGAACAAGCCGACGATATCCGCCAGCAATATGAACCCTTGATCGAGTCCTACCAAAACCAGACCGAGGAAGCCGCGCTGCGTAAAGTTTGCGACAACATCAAAGGTTTGCTGTTGCGTACAGATTGGCGGGACCAATTACACAAGGTCCGCGAGCAGCTACCAAAACAGGAAGGTAACATCCCCGCCCCGCTTGCTGAGATGATCCTGCAAGTACAGTCCAGTTCCGTTTTGGAATCGATGAACCTCATCAATCATCTTGCACGCACAGGCAGCCTGCGCTCTGCTATGGATGAAGCCTATGATGCCCTTCAACAGGCACCGACCTACCTGCCACTTCACATCATCATGGGAGACCTACTCGTTCAGGAAGGTCATATTCCGGATGCGATCTCGAAGTTCAGCGTGGTGGCTCATGCCTACAGTGTGCGCGGAGAAGTGATTCAGGCCACAAAACTCCTCCGGCGGATCATCCAGATCTCCCCCATGGATCTCGGCGCACGCAACAGGTTGATCGACCAACTCGTAGCGCGTGGGCAGGTCGACGACGCCATCCAGGAATATCTGGAACTTGCCGCTATCCATTATCGCCTCGCCGAACTGGATATGGCTCGCAAAACCTATACCAATGCCTTACGCCTTGTCCAGCAAGGGAGCGCCAGCCGCGATTGGAACAGTCATATCCTGCAGCGCATGGCAGATATCGACATGCAACGACTTGATTGGAAGCAAGCCCTGCGTGTCTTCGAACAGATTCGCACCCTTGTCCCCGACGACGATGCCGCCCGCCGTCAGTTGATCGAATTGAACATGCGCATGGGTCAACCAGACCGGGCTTTGAGCGAACTGGAAGCTTACATCACCCACCTTGAAACCCAGGGCAAAAAGGAACCCGCGCTGGTGTTCCTCGAAGATCTCATTCGTGAACATGAGGATCAGCCATTGTTGAAAAGGACCCAGGCAGCTATGCTGCATCGGATGGGGCGTACCACAGATGCGGTTCCGATCCTGGATAAATTGGGAGATGCTCTAATCGAAAAAGGCGATAAACAAGGCGCGATGGAGGTCATCAACCAGATCGTCTTGATGAATCCGCCCAACGTCGCAGATTATCGCGCCCTCCTGACGCAAATGCGCAGCGGTTAGAACCAGACCCTCTTCCGCTGTTTCATAAATAATGATCCATCGCCCGCAGAGTTATTCCTTTGCGGGTTTTTTATTTGTGACATCCTTTTAGGACAATTGTGACATATGTTCCAGCGGTCGTCTGGTCATGAGATGTATAATCGCGTAAACTTTTTTCCGGAGTTATCGCATGCCTAAAACACAAAGTCCCGCCGTGATGAGGTGGCTGTATGTTTTTGCCTTTGTCGTGGCTTTTCTCGTTGTCTTTGGTGGATTCACCCGCCTGACGCGTTCCGGCCTTTCCATCGTTGAGTGGAACCCGATCAATGGCACAATGCCACCCATGGGTCAGCATGCATGGGAAGCTGAATTCGAGAAATACAAGGAAACGCCTGAATTTCAACTGGTCAATTCGGGTATGACATTGGAAGAATACAAATACATTTTCTATATCGAATGGTTTCACCGTCTGGTGGCACGCCTTGCCGGGCTGTTCTACGCGATCCCGGTATTCTATTTTCTCGCGAAGAAAACCATCCCCTTCCGCGAATTTGGCGTCTACTTTGTAATGGGCATCCTTTTCATTGGGCAGGCAGTCATGGGTTGGTTGATGGTCTACAGTGGTTTGGTCGACCGTCCAGCGGTCAGCCACTTCCGGCTCACCGCCCACCTTCTATTGGCGCTCAGTCTTTTCAGCCTTGCCATCTGGACAGCTACCGGTCACCGCCTCGGTTTTCAAACCGGGAATAAAGCCAAATGGTCGCTGCCTTCCAAGATCTCTATGTGGGCACTCGTTGTGCTCGTGATCCAGATCAGCTACGGAGGCATGACCGCCGGACTCAAAGCGGGGCATGTTTCCTCTACATGGCCATTGATGCTTGGTAAACTCATTCCGCCCAATTTATTTAACTCGTGGGTCAACATCTTCGAAACACCACAAACCATCGTTTTCATCCACCGCTGGTTTGCCTGGCTGGGTTTGATCCTCGTCCCCTATGTCTACTATCTGATAAAAAAGCAGAACTATCCTGCCGATATCCAAAAAGGCCTCTTATGGCTGATCGTTGTGGTGGCGCTGCAGATCACACTGGGCATCCTTACTATTCTTTTCTATGTCCATATCGTGGTTGCGTTGATCCATCAGGCTAATGCGATATTCCTGCTCGGACTGGCGGTCTATTTCATACACCGCTTCCGCGCCCTGGATGAGGCGAAGGTGTAAAAAAGTTTCACCTCGAATATGTGACCCT
The DNA here is from genome assembly GCA_964648645.1 of uncultured Anaerolinea sp. Taxonomy (GTDB): domain Bacteria; phylum Chloroflexota; class Anaerolineae; order Anaerolineales; family Villigracilaceae; genus Villigracilis. The sequence continues at coordinate 7,418 of CAZYLM010000032.1, read as the reverse complement.
GAAGGACTTGATACTTCAGGGTCTTTTTTGTGTCAATTCGGCAATCCCGATCATGCCCAACGCCAGCCCGAGGGTGGATGAACCAGAGGAAATGAACATCAATGGAAAGGTTGCCTCAATGAGCTTAATGACCACAAGAAAGGGCAGGACTGCGCCAAGGAATAACAAACCCACACCCAAAGCAAGAAGGAAGCGGGGGCTTTTCATTTTTGATACAACCAACAGGAGACGAAGTGCTCCGGCTCCGGTTCGAATTCCACCGGCTCTTTTTCATCACACAAGCCCATGATCGCCCGCGAACAACGCGGATGGAAACGGCATCCCTTGGGCGGGTTGACGAGGCTGGGTGGTTCGCCAGGTGGCACCTCTTTAAATGATTCGGCATTGGAAGCGTCGGGGTCTGAAGTAGCGGCAAGCAGGGCAAGCGTATATGGGTGTAAGGGGTTTTCCAATACCTGGCGTGTGTTGGCTTTTTCGATCAAGTTCCCTGCATACATGACGAAGATCCGGCTCGAAAAATATTTCACAGTCGAAAGGTCGTGCGTGATATAGATGACGGAAAGCCCATGCGTCTCCTGTAATGCCCGCAGAAGTTTAAGAATCTCCACACGGACAGATGCATCGAGCATCGAGACCGGTTCATCGGCAACGATCAAGAGCGGCTCGCGCATCATGGCACGGGCGATGACGATGCGTTGCTGCTGCCCGCCGCTCAACATATGCGGGAATTTATGAAGGTAATCTTCGATCGGATGAAGCTTCACCTCGGTCATCACCTTTTGGATCCTTGCCAGCCTTGCCTCTTTATCGTTTATCCCGCTGACGATCAACGGTTCTTCGAGAATCTTCTCCACGGTCATGAACGGAGGCAAGGCTCCATACGGATCCTGCTGGACGTAGCCGATCTTGAAACGATAATTCCTCAATCCATTGCCATCCAGGCTGGATATAAGATCCCCATCGAATAGGACATCGCCGCTGGTTGGTGTGTTCAACCCCAGGATGGTCTTCATCAAGCTGGACTTTCCGCATCCGCTCTCGCCGACGACTGCCACGGTTTCCCCCTCTCCCAGGTCAAAGCTGACTCCATCCACGGCTTTGACGTGCCCGACCACACTGAAGCCAAAACGGCGGAGTTCGTACCAGACGTGCAAATCCTGAATGGATAGCAGGGATGTACCGGTTTCTACAGTTATTTTATCCATGAGCCTCTCTCGTATTGTGCTGTCATAATTCATGCCTTATCCCACAATTCCAGGGCAACATTGCATAAGGGTATAGATCAAAATGAAACCTGCCGTATCGGTCACGCCATGACAGATGATGCTTACCCAAAGGTTGCGTTTCGTTGCTAGATAAGCCAATCCCTGTACCAACCCTGAGAAACCGGCGAGAAGTATTCCACTGGCTCCCTGGTAAGCATGAACCATTCCAAAGAAGGCTGCGACCGCCAGCAAACTAATTGCCCAACCTAAAGTGGTGAAACCGGTAAGGTCGCCCAACCTATTCAATAAGTAACCACGATAGACCATCTCCTCCCCGAAGGCAGCAAGCGTCCAAGATACAGCCAACCAGCCGAGGAGTGCCCTGAAGTTTCCATTTGCCATATTTTCAAACAAATGTAAATCCTGCTCCATTCCAGTAATCTGCCTGACAATAGGACCCACTACAATAATGACCAATCCTTGCACTCCTACGCCAAGTGCAACACCGAGCAGTATGGTATTTTGCCAGTTCTGGGGGGAACGGAATCCCAGGTCGCCCCAAACCATGCCCCGCCTTCGTAGTGAGATCCACGCAAACATGAACAGAAATGGAACACGTAGAGGGATCACAACACCTCTGAATAAGACGAATGAAGGCACATAAAAATGAACAATGAGAAAGAATGCCAGAAAACTGGCAAGCTCAATGATCGCTTCCCAGTTGAATAAGGTTTCAGCATCCTTTATGTTTGCCGCTTTTTCTGTCATCCCAATGCCCTTACTTCCTCTTCTCGGTAGCCGAACCGAATCCTGTTTGCAAACCTTTCAATACTTCCATCATGCCCAAATGGCGGCAGTCATGCGAAATGAAGACAAGCAGGTTCAGCCTGATGTTCTCGAGTTTCTTCTTGAGATCCTCCTCCAAACCATTGAAGGTCGGAAAGCGCTGGTCTAATACATGGATGAAATCCTCCAGGTTTCCATAGGAAAGCTTGAGGTATTGCATCAGCTCATCTTTGGGCGGGATAGGCAATGTGGACGCAACCTCATCGCTTAAACCTGTGCCAACGGTTGCCCCCAGATCTGTTGGAAAGCCCCAGCGCCGCGCAAGATTATCTTTTGCCCAAATCTCAACCGGTTCCCCGAATTCCGGCACCAACTGGGGTGTCCGCTCCAGAACAACCGCTTTGAAAAAGTCTGATTCGCGTGCAAGATGCCAGAGATGAAAGCCGATGGATGTGCTGTATCCTCGCGGGCGCCAGCGTAATTGTTCCTCATCCAACTCATCCCCAAAATCAACGATGATCTTATGGATGTCTTTGAGGAGATAAAGAGCGTCATAGGGTGCAAAGGTTGACATGATCCTTCCTTAATTTCCTTATTGATTTTTCTTGTAGTATCAAATTCAAAATGTACGATGCGCATCAAGATAAAGATTAGCCAGAGTGGCGCTCCTGGGGGGGACCCTGAGGTATGTTATTGATGCATCCAGCATCTGACCTTACGGTTGCCTTTTTGGAAGACCGGCGGTTCTTCGCCGCACTTCTCAAACCGGAAGGGACAACGCGCCGCAAATCGGCATCCTTTTGGCGGGTTGACCAGGCTGGGCGGTTGGCCGGTAATAAACATCGGATCTGAGTCGCTCCGCAACCGCGGCACACTCGCCATCAGCAGCTGTGAATATGGGTGAAGAGGCGCAGGGAAGAACTCATGCGCATCACCCGTTTCTACGATCTGACCGGCATACATGATGGCGACTTCATCGGCAAGTTCACTTGAGGTGGCGATATCGTGCGTGATCAGGATAAAGGAGGTGCCGAGTTCATGTTTGATGCGTTTCAAGACATTCATAATGTTCGCCTGGGTCAGCAAATCAAGAGCGGAGGTCGGTTCATCCAAAAGGATCAAGTTGGGTGAAGCGACCAACGCCATGGCAAGCGCCACACGCTGGCGCATCCCACCGCTCAACTCGAAAGGATAACGGTTGACAAAATCCGCCGGAACACCCACATGCTGAAACATTTTATAAACGATCCCCATAGCATCCGATTTACTCAACCCAAGGTGCAGAATGGCTGGCTCTGAGACCTGGTCGCCAACCGTAAGCACGGGGTTGAGCGAGTTCATCGCCGCCTGGGGAACCAGCGACATACTCACCCAGCGTACATTCTTACGATAATCCTCATCGTTTAGGCGCATTACATCCTCGCCCCGCAAGTAGACCCGCCCGCTGTACTGACTGACATTACGTGGCAGAAGGCGCATGAGGGCTTTTGAAAGTGAGGTTTTTCCACAACCAGATTCACCAAGGATGACGACAGCACGGTTAAAGTCGAGATCAAAGTCGACGCCATCCACAGCTTGCACGCTCCCTTTTTGGGTGCGGAAGTGCAGGGTAAGATTCTCCACATGAAGCAGTTGGGGTAACGCCATTACAAACCTCTCAATCGCGGGTTGAAGATTCTGTCTAGGGAATAGCCAAGCATGGAAAAAGCAAGGCCGGTGAGCATGAGCAGCAGGGAGGGCTCCAACACCCAATAGTATTGACCTTGAAAGAGGGCTCCGTTCGCGCGGGCATCATCGATCACCTTTCCCCACGTAGGCAGGACAGGGTCCCCAAGCCCCAAAACAGCAAGTGATGCCTCGAGAAAAACAAATGTGGGGATCACCGTGACCAGTTGAGGGATGAGGATCGGCACAATTCGTGGGATGAGATAACGGAAGATGATACGCCACTGACTGGCACCGTACGAGCGAGCCGCTTCGATATAGGGCGCTTCTTTTATCTGGATAAAGATCGCCCGGTAGGCTTTGATCTGCCCGCTGAAGATGCTCAACAGAATGGTAACGCCGAGGATGACCCAGATGCTCCGCGAATAGAACGTGCCGACCATGATAAGAATGGGAAGAAAGGGCAGTACAAGGTTGATCTCAGTGATGCGCTGAATGGATTCATCGAGCCATCCGCCGAACCACGACCCAATCGCTGAGATGATCATGGTCAGTACGGTGGTGCCCAGCGCAGCAAGCAGACCGAACGCCAAAGCAACGGGCATGCCCCATAACAAGGCAACTGAAAGATCGCGGCGCTGATGGTCCGTGCCCGCCCAGCCGTAGACCTGCCCATAAAGAACGAAATCCGCTTCGATGGTGGAGTCCGGCTCAAAGGTCAAGGCAGTGAGGCGCAGTTGATAAGGACCACGCTGTGCCTGGTGCGAGTCGCTCTCTGGAGGAAGGAAGAGACCTTCGGCAGGCTTTTCCCCGCCCAATCGCCTTTCAAGTTTTGAGTCTTGCGAAAAATAGAATGTGTCCGACGAGCCGACGGTCGTATCTGCGATACGAATCTCACGCCCATCGGGGGTTAACCACAACATGGACACATAAGGTTGCTTCTCTTTGTAGGTGGATTTGAAATACACCGCAAGTTCTTTTGGAAAACTATCAAAAGAATAATCGAAGGTATAGGTGATGATTGTTTCGCGAATGCCACCTTCTTTTTCGGTAACCGTCCTGGTCGCCCCCCCATCGCTTGAGCTAAGCGCAATTGACTCGGAGAGTTTCTCTTTCCGGAAAAAATTCGTCCATGCAGGCGGGGCAGAGACAGGATTCTTGTACCAAACCCCTTCGCCGCCGCGCCACAACCGGATCGCTTCACTGTAAGGAATGCTCGTCATGGCATAGGCAGAGACAAAAATAAAACCCGCAATAAGTGTCAACCCGGCAATGGCCGATGGATACTGCAGTAACTCCTGCAGGGATTTTCGAAAAGCGATCATTGTTTGTTTCCTTCTGAGCCAATGCGAACGCGCGGATCGACCAATGCAAAAATGAAATCGAGCAGGAATACGGTGATCGCAAGCAAATAGGCAAAAATGACGTTTGAGCCGACGATCACGGGAATATCGAACAGCCCCACCGCCTGAAAGAGCGTACGCCCCAGCCCGGGCCAATTGAAGACCGTTTCAAGTATAGGCGCGCCAGTCCACAAGCCGATAAGGATAAGAGCAAAGTTGGTGATGATGGTGGGCAGGGTGGGACGTAAAACATAACGGCGTTCCACGTCGCGCGAGCTTAAGCCTTTAGCCTTCGCCATCTCAACGTAGTCCTCGCTGGAGAAGATAAGGAAAAAAGTCCGCCAGGTGTAGGCGCTCAGAAAAAAAGTACTAAGTGCTATGGCGATCGTTGGCAGGACCAAATGGTCTAGCAAGCTGAGGGAATACAGGAAGGTTGAATCGGGCGGCGGCGAATCCACCATTCCACCGAATGGAAAGAAATTGAAAACACCGGCAAAAATAACGATCAGGAACAATCCATAAAACCAACCCGGCGCGGAAGATGTAGGTGCAAGGGCCACAATGATCCGGTCCCAAAAGCCGCCGTAATTTCGTGAAAGATTGAGAGCGATAAAAACACTGCCAAAAAAAAGGGCAATATTCGAAAAGCCAAACAGTAACAAGGTTGGAGCGAGTCGTTCGAGGATAATCAGACGTACAGTGCGCGAACCGCTGTCGCTGGACATTTTCTGCGCGCGTCCGAGGTTGAGGGTCAGGGCATCGGTAAGGTAATTTACAGTCCTGACGATGAAGGGCTTATCGAGCCCGAGGCGCTTTTCCTCCAAGCGGATCATTTCTTCGATGCGAAGGGCGCGCTCCTCGCTCGAAAGACTGTCGAAAATATTCGAACCGTTCACTTTCAATTGAATATTCTCACGGATCTCCGCCTTGCGAATGGTGTCCACATATCCGCCCATGTTGGCGATGAGGATGGTGAGGAAAACACCGATGGCCACCGTAATGAAGAGCGACAATAAACGCGTAGCCGTGTATCTCAACAAACGCACAGCTGCACCAGTGTTTTTTTTAACCTGTGGAACAGGCAGGGTTGTTTCAGTGGTCGTCATGGCGATCCTCTCCGGACTATCCCTTCACCCCCAGCCCTTCTCATAGGAGAAAGGCTGGGGAGAGGGAAAAACTTACTTGGTTACAACGAACTCAAACGAGGCGAAAGATGCGATGCTGACAATGGAGGGAACCACGATAATCTCAATGCGGTTCGCGCCAGTGTCGAGCTTTGATGTGGTATCCGCATCAAGCGTGACCTGATACTGACCTTCCCCAGCTTCAGTGGCAACGCCCGAAGCGACTACTTCACCGTTCGTGTTGAAGAGAAGGTACTTCACTTCACTGATGTCCGCATTGGCGTATGGCTCGCCATCGAAGGTGATGAAAGCATCAAATGCCACTTCGCTGCCTGCGGCAATCTGTCCGGCGCCGTCCACTTCCACTTCGGCAACTTTTGGAGCGCCAAAGCGTGACCACTTATCCGCCTTGTCGGGATATTCTGCATAGCGGGTCAGGGTCAAGGTACCTTCGACAGGGAAGACCTTATCAAGGAAAAACGGACCTGTATTCACCCAGAAATGATTGTGTTCTGCATAGAACGCGTCCAGGTTTTCATAACGGGCGGCAGCTTCATCAACCGTGACAAATTCACCCAGAGTCGCGGCGTACGGAATAAAGGATTCAGTCTTTGCCTGGTCGAGATATTTCTTCAGGATCTCGAGGCTTGGCCCGCTGATGTAGGAAATCCATTCCACACCCAATGCACTGGCTTTATCGGTGGAGAAGGCTAATTCCTTGTTGCTCTCGGCAAGGTAGCCAAGGCCCAGGGTATGCCACGCGCCTTCGCCATAGGCGTATTGAGGCCACCAGGTGGGGTTCGGGTACACCTGATTATTCGAGACCATCACTTCGGCGTCAATGCTGAAGAAATCGTCATAGGTCTCGATCACCAACGGATCCGTGGAAACGATGCGAACGCCTTTGAAGTGCGAGAGGAAACCCTCCGTTGCGGCAACTGTGGCTTCGTCATAGATCGGGCTGTCAGAGTATGCCTGGTCGAAGACCTGGATCATATTCATCACAAAGTCAGCCGGGGAGAGCGGGCTGCCATCGTGCCATGTGACAGTATCAAACATGCCCGCAGGGTAATACACCACGGTCTTTGTAAGGGATTTGAGCCCATCGGGGAATTTTTCGCCGGCAGTGATGAACTTCTGATTCTTGGCATCCCAATCGACCCATGCATCTTCAGGAACGGTGATATCGCTGGCCGTATCGAGAGTGATCCAATCGAGGGTCTTGGATACAGGCAGGCCTTCCTGAACGGTCACTTCCGCACGTTCGAGACGCTGTGGCCATGCCAGACCTGTGA
>CAZYLM010000031.1:0-19509 GCA_964648645.1 uncultured Anaerolinea sp. | reverse complement strand
TCACTTCTTCCAGTGCATGGCATGCAATTCCTCACCTTCCTCAAAACCGGAAATGACGATGAGGGCATTTGTGACCGTGTTGCCAGGATTCTTCCAGCGGTGGCGAAGCCTCGAAGCAAAGAGCAGGCTATCCCCCGGTCCGAGCCGGTAGGTTTCCTTTTCCACAACATAATCAAGCACACCCCGTAAGCAGAAGACAAATTCATGCCCCGAGTGGACGATGTCATGCGGACCGCAGGAAGCACCGTTCTCCATCGTCAGCATGAATGGTTCAACGCGCCCCAAAAATTGCTCCCCGCCAAGCGCCTCGAATATCCCACGAGTAAAGGATAATCGCGTACGTTCATCATGCTTCAAGAAAACCACTTTATTTCTTCCGACCTCAGTACTAAAAAATGCCGTGATCGAGACCCCCAAAGCAGCTGCAAGTTTATAAAGTGTACTCACCGAAGGCGATGTCTTTCCCCGCTCGATCATCGAAAGCGCATTGGCGGATAATCCGCTGCGCGTTGCAAGGGTCCGCATCGATATACCGCGTTCTTCACGCAATTCACGCAACCGGGCAGACACATCAATCGAAATTGCATCCCTTTGATATGGTTCCATAGCTCGCTCCTAAGACAAACTGAATGACCTCTTGAGGATTGGGGAAACCATATCCCAAGTTGCCGCTAGTTTATTAGATTCTTTTATTACGGGATCGCTCTTTTATAGAGCTCTTGCCTACTTTTTCACCAAATTATACCTCCCAATCTTTGTGACATTAAACAAAACTTAATATGACACCCCTCACTATTGTACAAACCGTCACAAATGTATGATGGATGTGGAAATATTCGTTTATTCGCATATAAGAAGATACTCAAATGGTCAACGCAAATCTCAAACAGGAAATATCGCAACTTGAAGCGAATTTTTGCGCAGCTCTCTCCGACCCAATCCGCCTCCTCATCCTTTATACACTCAATGAGGCACCTAGAAACGTAACAGACCTTTCGAACGAATTAGGGATAAATCAGCCAACAACCTCGCGGCACCTCAAGGTTTTACGCGATCGCGGGCTTGTCAACACTGTACGCACTGGCACAACCGTCACCTATCACCTCACTGATTCAAGACTAATCCAGGCATTGGACCTGATGCGGGGAATTATGCGCGACCATCTCGCGTATCAGTCCAGCCTGATCAATGTTACTCCACAGGAGAATGTATGAATAAACGCTTCCCATCCTGGATATTGGGATTGGTCGGCATCCTTTTGCTGATTCTCGTCCCTATCCTCTATTTTCTCCCCCGCACCCAAACCAAGAACGACCCTGCGGCTTATTTGCCGGAGAAACCGGTCCACACCGACCATTCCGACATTGTAAAAGGCGAGTTCAAGACGGGTCAGGATGTCACCCGCGCCTGCCTTGAGTGTCATGAAGAAGCCGCCACCCAGATCATGGCAACCACACATTGGACGTGGGAATCAAAAGAGTTTGACGTCCCCTGGCGCGATGACCCCGTGACCATCGGCAAGGCAAATCAGATCAATAACTTCTGCATCGGCACACAAGGTAACGAGAATAAATGCATGTCCTGCCATGCCGGGTATGGCTGGGAAGAGGGTCGTAAAGCTCAACAAGCAAGCGCCGAAAATGTAGACTGTCTTGCCTGCCACGCCGATACCGGCATTTATGGCAAGGGCGCATTTGGTAACCCCGCAGAAGGCGTCGACCTGCTGGCTGCAGCACGTTCGGTGAAATCACCGACCCGTGAGAATTGCGGCAAATGTCACTTTGACGGCGGCGGCGGTAACGGCGTCAAACACGGCGATCTGGATGAAAGCCTGTACTTCCCTTCTGAAAATAACGATGTTCACATGGGTGGCGAGAACAACATGCAATGCACTGACTGCCACTGGACTGAAGAGCATAAGGTTCTCGGGCGGATGATTGCAGACAACTACACCATCGACCCGCAAGAGCAGGTTTCATGTGAACAGTGTCACGTAAATCAAAAACACGAGGACGAACGCATCAACACCCACCTATCGTCAGTAGCATGCCAAACCTGCCACATCCCTGCCTTGGCGCTCGAAGACCCCACCAAAGTCACATGGGATTGGTCGCAAGCCGGGCAGGAAGGGCGCGAAGACGATCACTTCACCTACCTAAAGATCAAAGGTGAATTCACCTACGATAAGAATTTCGCTCCTACTTATTTATGGTTCAACGGGAATAACGAATACCGATATATTCTGGGAGATCCCCTCGGCAAAGACGGCATCACCTATATCAACAAGCCCGCCGGGAATATTGGTGATCCGTCCGCAAAGATCTTCCCCTTCAAACTTCATATTGCCAAACAACCATATGATGTAAGGAACAATTACCTGCTTCAACCTGTTACATCAGGCGAAGGCGGGTTCTGGACCACATTCGATTGGGACAGCGCCTTCAAGCTTGCAGCTCCCATCACAGGGCTTGATTACAGCGGCGAATACGGTTTCACCACCACATACATGTATTGGCCCACCACTCACATGGTACAGCCAGCCACGGAAGCTTTGCAATGCGAATCGTGCCATGGCGACAACGGCCGCATGGATTGGGAAGCGCTCGGCTACCCGGGCGATCCAATCGAATGGGGTGGAAGGAAATGACCTCAAATTACGTATGATGGATTGTGCTTAGTCCATCATGCGTAAGGAACCTGATTATGAAACGATACCTACTCCCCACACTAACAGGAATTCTCATCCTTGCCCTCGCGATTGGAATTGGAACGGTTCTTGCTGCGCCGAAGCCTGCTCCAGCGCCTCAAGCCTCAGTCATTCACCCCGACTTTGCACTGCTGGATGCAAATGGCAACAATGTTCTTGATAGCAACACTGCCATTTCCACCATGCAGACCTGCGGTCAGTGCCACGATACACAATTCATCGAATCGCACGCTTTCCATTCCGATCTGGGGCTTGGTGATTACTATCCCGCCAGCGAAACCCTCGACACCGGCAACGGACTCTTCGGCGAATGGGATCCCCTGACCTATCGCTTCCTGTCAACTGAAAATGACGAGCGCCTCGACCTGGGCACAGCTGAATGGTTAATGCTTAATGGCGCAAGAATCGTAGGAGGCGGACCCGCAGAATCTTCAAGAGATGGTGAAAGCCTGGCTGACCTCGCTCCGAACATTCAAAACCCAGAAACATCAACCCTGGATGAAAATGGAAAACCATCTATCTGGGATTGGGAAATTTCCGGCACGATGGAAATGAACTGTTTCCTCTGCCATCTAGAAAATCCAAACAATGAAGCCCGGGTGGAAGCAATCCAGGCAGGAGAATTCGGGAAAGCCAGCACGGCCACCTTGACCGGACTGAACATCGTCCAGGAAACTGCGGATGGCTGGGTTTACAATTCCGATGTCTTCAACGAGAGCGGACAAATCAAAGACAATAAACTAGGCATTCAGGATCCGACGAACAACAACTGCGCCGCTTGCCATGGTGAAGTACATTCCACTGACGAGCCGTTGACCTTCAACGCATGCGATCTGGATTACCCCCAAACTGCAACCACCGGACAGGTCGTTTCGGCACAACACATCAACGACTCAGGCGTGAACTTAAGCGGCAAGAACGAACTAGACCGCTCGTGGGATATCCATGCCGAGAGACAGCTGCAATGCACGGATTGCCACTACTCGCTCAACAATCCTTCACATGTCAGCGAACTTCAGAGTACCAACCCTGAGCATCTTATTTACGATCCGCGCATGCTGGAGATCGGCGAATATCTTGAACGCCCCGACCACAACTTTGCGCGTGGCGACAGCGCCCAGTTCAATGTCGCCCCCGAATACAAAGGTACGATGCGCCGCTGCGAGAACTGCCATGACTTCGATAAAGGTCATGCAGACTGGCTACCTTACATAGAAACCCATATGGATGCCGTAGCATGTGAGACCTGCCATATCCCGCAGATGTATGCGCCTGCCATCCAATCCTACGATTGGACAGTCATTACCACTAAAGGCGAAGCAGTTTCAGATTGCCGCGGCGTCGAAGGCACCCCCAACTCTGTGACGTCTTTGGTAACCGGCTACGAGCCTGTGCTTCTTAATCGCACTAATGTGGATGGAAAGCAACTGCTTGCGCCTTACAATCTGATCACCTCTTTCTACTGGGTTTACGATGATGCCAATGGAAACTCCCGCCCGGTTCGCCTGGTGGATCTAAAGGCTGCATATCTAGAAAATGGTTCCTACGCTCCTGAAATCCTGACTGCTTTTGACACGAACAGCGACGGTAAACTCAGCAAATCCGAACTTGTGCTCGACTCAGCGACAAAGGAAGAAGTCGTCAAAGCACGGTTAGGCGGACTCGGTCTTGAAAACCTTCGCATGGAAGGCTTGGTCCAACCATATAGTATTAATCACAACGTGACCAAAGGCGAATTTGCTATCAACGACTGCAAAACCTGTCATGACGCCGATTCGCGCATATCAAATCCCATCAAACTTGCTACATCAGCGCCTGTTATGCCGAAGTTCGATCTCGATAACAACATCAACAGCACAGGCGATTTTGTCACCGGAAATGATGGCGCGTTGTATTATCAACCAGTCCCTGCAAAAGACGGTATGTATGTTTTTGGCTCTAGCCGCGTAAGCTGGATAGATTGGTTTGGCGCGCTGGCATTCGTTGGCTCGCTTTTAGGTGTGCTTGGTCACGGCTCCCTCAGGTATTTCACGTCACGAAAACAGGCGAATGCCCCAGCCGAAACCGAACGGATTTATATGTACGAGCCGTACCGCCGGTTCTGGCATTGGCTGCAAACGCTCTCGATCGTCATCCTGCTGTTGACAGGCCTCATTATCCACCGCCCGGACATTTTTGGAGCGTTCTCATTCCGCGGCATTGTGACGGTCCATAACGTGCTGGCGATCATCCTTGTGATCAATGCCGCCCTCTCTCTGTTCTATCACATCGCGACCGACAAGCTGCGTGAATTCATCCCGCATCCTTACGGCTTCTTCGATGATGCGATCCTTCAAGCCAAGTATTACATCAACGGCATCTTCAAGGGTGAGGGGCATCCGTTCGAAAAACGACCCAATAGTCGCATGAACCCGATCCAACAGATGACCTACTTCATGATCCTGAATGTTTTGCTGCCACTGCAAATCATCACCGGCGCGCTGATGTGGAGCGTGCAAAAGTTCCCGGCATTTGCCAATGCACTCGGCGGGCTTCCATTCCTCGCTCCGTTCCATTCCCTGATCGCCTGGTTGTTCGCCACATTCATTCTTGTACACGTTTACATGACCACAACCGGCGCAACACCCTTGGAGTCCTTCCGCGCCATGGTGACAGGGTATGAAGAAGTCGAAAAACATGCCCCGCATGAGAAACCACGGAAAGAAAAGAAGGCAAAAAAGTAATACGCAAAGGTAGGCAGTACTTGGCAACTCGAAAAACCAAGACTGCCCACCAAAGGAGATTGTAATGACCGCACAGATCAAAAAACCGTTTTTTCCAAAAACGCCAAAACCATTCGTGCATCCCTATTTCGGCGGCATGGTGCTGGGAATCGTTCTATTCCTTGCACTGTTCCTGACCGGAAACGGACTTGGTTCCTCAGGCGCCACCAGTCGCTTCGTCACCGCTATGACGGATGCCGTTGCCCCCGACCACGTAGACCGGACACCTTACCTGCTCAAACTGGCAGGCGGGGATAAAAACCCGCTCGACGATTGGATCGTGCCTGTTTATTTTGGCGCATTATTAGGCGGGTTTACCTCCGGCTTATTTAATGGACGCTTGAAATTCGAAACAACCAAAGGTCCCAACATCTCGAATAGGACACGCTGGTTATTATCTTTCTTTGGTGGTGTGCTTTTCCTTTATGGAGCACGGATGGCGCGTGGATGCACATCCGGGCAGGCACTCACCGGGGGCACAACCCTTTCAGCCGGCTCCTGGGTCGTGATGTTCGCCATCTTCGGCGGCGCTTACGGACTGGCGTATTTTGTAAGGAAACTTTGGAACTAATTATTAATCACCAATTACTTATCTCAATAGAAGTAACTGGTGATTGGTAACTGGAGATTAACATGAACTTCCCTCTCCCCGAATTTGTAGCAGTCAGCGCCGCCAACCCGTGGACATACGTCGTCTTCGGTCTGATCGGCTTTGCATTTGGTTTCACCCTTGAGATGTCCGGCTTCGGCGATTCTCGCAAGCTCGCAGCCCAGTTCTACTTCACCGAAATGACGGTACTCAAGGTCATGTTCACTGCCATCGTCACTGCCATGGTCCTGCTCTTTGGCGCGGTTGGCTTGGGCATCCTGGACTTCAATCTAGTCTGGGTCAACCCCACATACCTCTCCTCCGGCATACTTGGAGGGTTGATCATGGGTGTCGGCTTTATCGTTGGCGGGTTTTGCCCCACCACCTCTCTTGCCTCAGCTTCCACCGGCAAGATCGACGGCATGCTGTTCATGCTGGGTGGATTTGTAGGAGCGTTTCTTTTTGGTGAGACAGAAGAACTCTTCGATGGTTGGTACACCTATTCAGGATATTTCGGCCGCGTCACCCTCGACCAGGTTTTCCACCTCCCCCTTGGTGTGGTTGTACTTCTGGTTGTATTGATGGCGCTGTTCATGTTCTGGGGCGCCGAACAACTCGAGCATATCTTTGGAAAAAAAGATTTGAGCAAGGAACCAAAGTTGAGACTGGTCGGTGCAGGTGTGCTTGTGGCGGCCGCGTTCGCCGTAGTCTTCATAGGTTCACCCTCGCTCGAAGAAAAATATGCTAAATTGAGCTTTACCCGGACGGAAACGATCCCACAGCTAAACGCCGACCCCATCATAAACACTCTCACCTACACCGCAGACGAGATGCTGGAAAATCGCCTTGTTTTTGTTACACCGGCTGAGGCATTCAAGGCAAAATATAACCAGGCGATGAATCCCGTTTACATCGATGTTCGCAGTGAATCTGATTACAACCTCTATCATATAGAAGATGCTGTCAATGTGCCGGTTGAGCGTCTGGCGGAGGTCGTCCCTGTCTTGCTGACAGAGCCACCTGCAAATTCTGTTTTTATTGTCATGAGCAACGACGAAACCGCGGCGATTGAGGCATGGAAGTTCCTCTCCGCATCCAGCGTTCAGAACGTGTACATTCTTGAGGGCGGGGTCAATAACTGGATCGCCTTCTTCGGGCAGGATGACAAAACCCTTGCGGCTCAACCCAAAGCCAATCCGGGTGACGACAAATTGGCTTATACCTTCCCTGCAGCTCTGGGCAGCAGTTATGAATCCTGCTCCCCCAGCCCGATCGAATACGAGAAACTCGAATTCGAAGCCAGGATCAAATTACAGCTGAAACGTGATAAATCCGGCGGCGGTTGCGGCTAAAAAAGAACGTGGAATTTACAAACAAAAGAGGACTCTCCATAACGAAGAGTCCTCTTTTGTAATAACCCTTAGTGACCAGATGCTTTCTCTTGAGCGGACAAAATAGGTTCGACGAGCGGCTTGAGTTCCCATTGCAACAATCCTTTTCGAAAGGCAAGCATCAACAAACCGCCCACAAACAGGCACAAGGCATTGAATAAAATAATGTTCTGTGCCCCAATGATTTCCGCCGTGTACCCGACAAAAAGCGATGAGAGCGGTTGCAAACCAAAAGACACCATCGTAAACAAACTAATGATCCGGGCGCGCATATCTCCAGGCGCCATTAACTGCATTACACCCAACCCGGTTGTCAGGATCAACGGCGCGCCAAGACTGAAGCAAAAGATTGATACCATCGAAAGTGGCAAATAGGTTGAACGGGAAAGAAAGGTGAAGAACACTCCCATCCATAACGCGGCACCACCTACAACGCGTCCGATCCGCCTGGCAGATTGGGAAAGGGGTAGGAGGAATAAAGTTGAGATCAAAGCCCCAGCACCAGAGGAGCCGAACAATAATCCATACGTCTGCGAGTCACCCCTGAGAACTTCATCTGCCACGGCGGGAAGAAGATTGAAGACGGAGAGACCGAAAAAGGTCGCGAGAGAGGCGAAGATCAACAAATCCACCATGCGTGGCTGGGCACGGACATAATCCAGCGTTTCGCGGAATTGACCGCGTCCGCTTTCCCGCTTGTGCATTTCCTGCTGATGTGACCTGACCATGAAGATGCTGAACAACACCACCATGAAGCTGGCCCCATTGATCCAAAAGGCTGCAGCCGAGCCAACTGCTTTGAGCAAAATTCCGGCCATTGCCGGACCAAGCATGCGGGCAACTTGCAAACCCATGATATTGAGCGTGACCGCCTGACGGATATGTCTCATTCCGGAGAGATCCCCGATAAACGCTTGTTGAGCCGGGAAATCCAATGCGGCGACAATCCCGAGAATGAAGGAGAACGTGTAGATATGCCAGATCTGTACGAGGTGAGTTTGGACTAGAAATGCAAGCGAGAAGGCGAGCAGCATGGCGATGGACTGAGTCACCAACAATATCATACGCCGATTGAAACGGTCAGCAAAGCCACCCGCCCACGGGGCAAGAAGGAAGAGCGGCAGGCTGTTTAGCATGACCACAATGCCAAGTGATTTTTCTGAATTCGTCAGTTCCCAAACCACCCAACTTTGTGCTGTTGCTTGCATCCAGGTGCCTAGCAAAGAGATCGCCTGACCGCCAAGGTACAAGCGTAAATTGCTATTCTTGAGCGGTTCAAAGCTTCGGGTGTATGTTTGAAGAAGTGAAGGTCGTTCGATGGGTGTTTGCATGGATCTCCTGGAAGAAAAAATATTACTTATTCCCTGCACACCATTTTCTTCGAGATTGGGGAAGGGCAATTTTCGGATGAAATATATTACGGTTTTCTTACCACCCCTTAAAAACGATTAAAATCTTAACTAAGAGATGGAGACTTTCTCATGAGAACAAAACCTCTCGCAGCTTTCATTTTTTTGTCATTGGCCGGGTTTGTACTGAACGCCTGTCTGCCAAGATCAAAGACGAACATAACACCCACTGTAGATATCATCGGAACTACAGCCGCCCAGCTTGCATCGTTGATGCTTACCCAGACCTCCGCCGCTTACACGCCCACCCCGCTTCCGGTCACCGATACACCCATCCCGCAATTCACCGATACGCCAACATTGGAACCGACACCTGCCGTGACGAGTATCCCTAAAATATCTGGCACAACCGCCTGCTATGCGGGTCCTGGCTCTTCTTATGGGTTGGTCAGCAATCTTTCCGACACTGAAGAGGTCATTGTCGTGGGAGTTGGGAGCATCCCCGGATGGTATGTGATCGAAAACCCCTATTATGGATCTTTGTGCTGGGTAAGCGCTCAAAATCTGACCATTGGGCCTGACTTTGATGTCTCCGGACTTCCGGTCATTAATCCTCCATAGGAAAAAATAAGTTTCAACTTACAAAACTCGCGTCAATAAGGATAAAACATGAACAGCCTAGAAAAGATCATCATGGAGGAAGTTGCAAACCTCGATGAAATGCGCCTGATCGAAGTGATCGGATTCATCCGTTACTTGAAAGCGGAAAAACCTATCAAACAAACCCAGATCGCGGGATGGTTCGAAAACGCCAGAAGCGAAATCCAGGATCGAAAAGAGGAATTGGGCATCACCCCGGCGAACCTCAACGTGAAAACCAGGCGGCGACCGAAGGGATAGTCCAAATGGGTGAAGGACGCCGGGATGGTCCATGTTAAAATCTCGCAAACCAGACTCATGACCACTCTCCGCACACCTGCAAAGATTATTCCGCGCGCCTTCCCAGGCATCACCCCAGGTGAAGTCCAGGAAATCATTATAAACAGCCAGATAAAGTCGTATCCGGCTGGAACTGTGCTTTGCCAGGAAGACGCGATCGAAACCACCTTTTACATGATCCTTGAGGGAGACTTCGAGGTCACAAAGACGATCAACAATACCCAGGTGCGGCTTTTAAAAACCCTCAACGCCGGCGATTTTTTCGGCGAGATGGCTCTCATCCATAACGCTCCACGAGCTGCAACGGTCAAGGCATTGACTCCGGCGGTGGTCCTCGAACTTGAAAAAGAAGGGTTTGACCGTGTCCTGAAACACAGTCCCAGCGTGGCAACGGCCATGATCTCGGAGATCAGCAATCGGCTCAGGGCGAACGACCAGCTTGCTATCGAAGACCTGCGATTGCGCGCCAGGGAGATCGCGGATGCCTACCAGAAACTTGCTGAACAGGATCTGGCGCGGAATGAATTCCTGACCAACATTGCCCACGAATTAAGAACACCTCTCATGGTTGCCAGCGGATACCTGCATACATTGAAGAAAGGTGTTATATCCGGGGAGCAGCTTCAACCTACCATTGAGATCATCAGCCGCAACGTGGATCAGATCGTTAATCTCACCAACGATCTGTTATTTCTTCAGGAACAGGAACTCGTCCTGCGCGACTTCCAGCCGGTCGATCTTCCCGACCTGGTGAATAAAGTTGTTGAAAAATATAAGGACAAGGCAAAAGCACGCCGGGTAAGCTTCAAGATCCGCGGGAACACGAAAATGCCGCCTGTGCAAGGGGACGAATCATCCCTCGAACGTGCAATTACCGGACTAGTGGACAATGCCATCAAGTTCAGCCCACCTGACAAAACAGTGGATATCCGCTTTGCCGATCTGGGAAGCCATGTCAGCGTCAGTGTTGTGGATTATGGCATCGGCATCGATCCAAAAATAAGGCCTCATATTTTCGATCGATTTTTCCACCTGGAGAAGGTCGGCGAAGAGATTTATGATGGGATCGGGATCGGCCTTTCCATAACCCGCCAAGTCATACAGCAACACCGCGGCATGCTGGACCTGGACAGTACCCCCGGAAAAGGAAGTACCTTCACAATTTCACTTATGAAGTGGAAATAAACTTGCAATAACAACTCATCGAGACACCGCGCTGACAATCAACCCTCATATTGGAGCCTTTATGCGCAAACCACACAACCAAATTATTGCAACGATCATTACGAGCCTGATAGTGACAGTGACGTGCACCCTCAGCTCTTCAGGATCTCCTAACCCCACACGGAATGACAATCAAAGCCAAACCGCTCAGCCAGCGGATGGAAATTCCGCATCCGTTGGCTTATGCGATAATGTACTTTACCCTGTTAAACAGGGAGCCAGTTGGTCTTATTTCAGCACAGGCAGCCCAAGCGGAGATTTTTTCTACACCGATACTATCTCAGAGGTCCGCGTCGATGGCTTCACCCTCGGCACCCAATTCACGAATCTCACCCGTGCCCAGGCATGGATCTGCGAGCCTGGCGGATTGAAGGCTCTCGAAATAGGCGCCACAGGTGCCGCAGCGAGCATATCCACACAAGGCACCACCGCAGAGTTTACATCGTCAGATGTTAAAGGCCTCAGCCTGCCAAGAGAAGTCACCTCGGGCATGCAATGGCAATACAGCCTGAAGATGACCGGCGTCACAGCGATGCCTGGTGACCAAAACGCCCAATCGAGCGGGACCTACAACCTGACAATGCAGGAGATGGGAAAAGAAACAGTCACGGTTCCCGCAGGGACGTTTGAAGCGGTCAAATTCCAAGCCACTTCCCTCATTCAAATTACAGCTGATTTTCAAGGGCTACAAGTTCCGGTCACCATGAATGGGTCAAGTTTGATCTGGTATGCGCCGGGCGTAGGGTACATCAAATCCGTTGAGAACAGCGACTTCGGGGGAACTCCGTACACAACCACCACTGAACTTCAATCCTATAGCATTCCCATAAGCAACTGAACACACTAATCAAAACGCCGTCCACACGGCGGCGTTATTCAATCCGAGAATTTGATGATCAATTTATCATCCTCATAATACGACCTTGCTGAAAAAGGAGGATCACCGCGTTTCATACGACGGATCTTGTCGAGAAGAAAGGGTAGATCTTCCACAACTGGGAGAAGGGATAACGCCTCCAACTGGAGCCATTCCGGGATACCTTCCTTCGAACCTTTCACTTCACCTTGAGTGTTCTCTCCCACCACCACAAACAACAGGACGCCCATCTCTCCGGCATCTACGATGACTGTGCCGCACAACCACAAATCCGCAATGAGACCGGCTTCTTCGAATAATTCACGTCGCGCGGAGGTTAACACATCTTCCCCACGATCCACATGCCCGCCCAAGCCATTGTATTTCCCTGCCCACAATCTCTTGGTCGGAGCGCCTTTCAGTAATAAATACTCATCCCCGCGACGGACAAAGATCGCCGTGCGGGGAATGAGAGTATATCTATCTTTTGATACGCCTTGATCGGAAACCGGCATCTCGTTTTCAGTTATTGGGCTTTTATCTCGTGATCAATCCGAAAGGTCGCTGACATCTTCCGCTGCAACTGCATCTTTGACATAGTCCGCAAGGGCAGGCGCAATCTTGACGGGCTTAATGAATTTATCCGTCAGGGTCCGCGTATCTTTTACACCCAACAGATCGAATAACTTGGCAAACTGCGCTTCCCACGCCTTCGACAATTTATCGTGGGTTTCTGCGGACAGGGCATAGGACTTTGCCTTGAAAGGACCGATGGCGTTTTTGCGGGTCTTGTAATAGAACTGCTCGTCGGTCATGCCAGTTTTGCGGTCGCCTGCCGAGTTGACATCGAGCCAGGCGTACATCTCCTTTTTGAATTCCGCCGGGACGTTGTCGAAGAACATGGTGGCAAAATTTGTGGCAAGGTGAACTTCAATGGCTTCATGCTGAACGAATTTATTGAAATTACCTTCAGGGACTGTCGATGCCCCATGCTGAACAGTGCCGCCCATGTTGTAATCCTTGCGGGCAACGCGACTGAGATCGCGTAGAACATCGAAGGCGATGCTCACATCGGCGATCGAGCCATCGGGCAGGACAGTGCCACCGTGTGACGTACCCGTCAAAACGCTGATCTTGCTCAAACCGGGCTTGCCCGGAGCGACTTTTTTCAGCTCCGCATTGTAGGCATCCATATAGGCGCGCAATTCTGGCTCGGTGGAATTCTCTGTTCCCACTTCACCGATCTCACCACCGATCGAGATGGTGACGCCGGCAGGCTCATGTTCGCGGATGAAGGCAGAAAGCTCAGCCGAGAGCCTGCTGTTCAACGCCTGCTGTTCGGGGATGGTGGGCAGGCTGATATCCACCAGGGTGGACGTGTCGACATCGATGTTGAAGAAACCAGCCGCAATCGCTTCCATGCAGAGGTCGCGCACTGCCTGTAATTCTCCGTCGGGGTTTGCCTTGTACTTTTTGGCAGAGACTTGGAAGTGATCTCCCTGTATGAAGACCGGACCCGAAAATCCCTCCGCGGTGGCAGCAGCGAGGATGTTCGTAGCATATTCAGAAGGACGCTGGTCGGTATAGCTCATTTCGGAGCGTGCCAGTTCGAAAATGAATGCCCCACCATTGATCTTATTTGCAGCTCGGAACATGGAGCGTGCCGCATGGTATGAAAGAGCCCGCAAGTTGAAGGCGGGTGTTGTAAAGGTCATCGGGGCATCTCCACGCCCGCGAGCCATGTACAACTCATGGATGGATGCCGGGTAGATACCAAGTTCCAGCGCCGCACCCCGGATCAGAAAACGTGACCAACCTGCGGTCGAGTCTGAGGCGAAAGCGGAGCGTTCCACCAATTTGCCGACATTTGCGCGGAATTTCTCCACATCAAGAACACGAACGTGCGCCCCATCCACCGCAATACTATTCCCGACAAGGTCGAGTAATTGTTTAACTTGTTCGGACATGATATTCTCCTGTGAAATTTATAACTTGATTATAACTGGAAATAAACGATATAATCAAAGGCGGAAACGAAAAATTAGTTTGCCCGTATATCCCGGCAGGAGGCTCCCATGAGCGATTTTTTCGAAAAAGTTAGCAGTCAGGTAGACCCGTTCAAGAAACTGGCGTCTTTCATCCCCGGTTTCAGCGGATATGTGGAAAGGCAGAACCGGCGCGACGCAGATAAACTCCTGCGTGAAACGGTGGCACGGCGCTTTGAAGAACAATGGAGCCGCGCCTCAAACTTGCAGGTGGAGATGGTCAGCAACGGTATGCTTTCGCTGGTGGACGACATGGAGAAGGCAGCAATTGGCCTGCGCACATTCATCGACAAGATCAGCGGCGCATCGCGCGGATACTCAGGTCTTTTCGATGCGGTCAAGATCAACGAGAAAGAGCTCGAAGCCATTTATCAGTTCGATGCCGCATTCTTTGATCTGCATGAACAGATCAAGAGCGCCCTGGATAATGTGGAAGCGAGCCTGGGTGACGAAGCCGCCTTGCCGGCCGCCATCCGCAATATTATTTCGCTGGCACGGTTGGCAGTCGAAACATTCGATCGCCGCTCCGAAGTTGTAACAGGAAGCCGGTAAAGAAAAACCCTAAGGGTCTCAATGACCTTTAGGGTTTTTGGAATATGACAAATCATGTGGCACAAATATATTAATGCGACATCCATTGAAGAAGTCGTCCGGATCCTTTCCGAACAGCGCGAGAAGGCTCGCGTTGTGGCCGGCGGAACCGACCTCATCCTCGAACTCGAACGGGGCGCACGAAAGGGTATCGAAACCCTGATCGACGTGACCCGTGTTCCAAACCTGGGTCAGATCACAATCGACGAAGATGAGGTGATTCACCTAGGAGCTCTGGTGACCCATAATGATTGCGCGGCTTCCAAGCTTATCCGTACAAGGGCATATCCCCTGGCGCGTGCAGCTTGGGAAGTAGGCGCGCCTCAGATCCGTAATCGGGGCACGATTGCAGGGAACGTCATCACCGCATCTCCTGCGAACGACACCATTTCACCATTGATGGCTCTCGGGGCAAAAGTGACCCTGGTTTCAGCCCGGGGCACCCGGGTGGTTCCGTTCAAAAAATTCTATCTCGGCGTACGGAAGACTGTGATGGAGCCTGACGAGATGCTCGTGGATATATCCTTCCCGGCCATGACGAAGACTCAGCAGGGGGCATTCATTAAACTGGCGCTCCGGCGGGCACAGGCGATCTCACTTGTGAATGCGGCGATCATCCTTGACCTCAAAGGGGATACCGTAAAATCCGCATCGATCACGCTTGGGGCGGTGACCCCCATCATTACTCATGCCACGAAGGCCGAAAAATTCCTTGCAGGCAAAAAACTGAATGAGAAAAATATCACCGCCGCCGCAGATCTTGCGGTGAAATCGGCAAAACCCATCAGTGATGTGCGTGGTTCGGCAAACTACCGTAGTGAGATGGTGCGGGTTATCACCCATCGCGGTCTGACAGCCATCCGTGAAGGAAAAACGGATGCGGGAATGCCAAAAAAACCGGTCCTCCTGTCTGCACTACAAAACGTTGGGGTTACACTGCAGCCGACAGCAACCTTCCCTGAAAGCAAGATCGAAACCACGATCAACGGGAAAAAATATATCTTCTCGTCCGGGCATGATAAAACCCTTCTTCGTCTCCTCCGTGAAGAGGGCATGTTGATTGGCACAAAAGAAGGCTGCGCCGAAGGAGAATGCGGCGCCTGCACCGTTTACCTGGATGGTAAGGCAGTCATGTCCTGTCTGGTCCCCGCCCCACGAGCTCACCAGGCTGAAATCGTCACTATTGAAGGGCTGGCAAATGGCGAAGCCCTAAACCCGGTACAGAAAAAATTCATCGAACATAACGCTGTGCAATGCGGATATTGCACGCCGGGGTTCATCATGTCGGGCACAAAATTATTGGAAGAAAAACCCAACCCGACCCGTAACGAGATCGAACAAGCCATCACGGGCAACTTGTGTCGCTGCACCGGATATTACAAGATCGTACAAGCCATCGAAGAAGCCGGAAAACTTTAGCAGAAAAGGAGTCGCATGAGCAAATATAGGAGTTCATCCCTTGTAAAGGTAAAGGAAAGGAATAAGCAGCCTCATTATCTCTGGCGTGGGATCGGATGTGTCATGATGCTGATCATCCCTGCCATGTCTTATGCGGCGGCTTCCATAACAGTCTCCACCCTGCTTAATACAGGATACCCAATTCCTTACCAACTGCTCGGCCGACCCGTTTTTCCATCCCTGTTTTACAAGTCACAGGGGTTGATGGTGATCCTTGCTCCAATCACAAAAATCTCGAACCTCTATGCCAACCTGGTCGTAGCTTTCATCTATATGCTCGTGCTGGGCGGTATGATCTCACTCATCTACGCTCTGGTATTTCGGTTTTTCGGTCCTTCCCGTTACAGCCCTCTGGATGAACCGCCTCCGAAATACAAGGCAAAAGCCTACAAAAGATAACCATGTCCATCGAATCCATAGGAAGTTCCCCTGCTCGTATCGACTCGCTCGGCAAAGTGACCGGTGAGACTCAGTATTCCGGTGACCGTGCCATGGCGGGAATGTTGTTTATGAAAACGCTCATGGCTGAACGCCCCCATGCGCGCGTCCTTGATATTCGTACTAGGAAGGCGGCAGTGGCGTCAGGTGTCATTGCAATCTATACTGCAAAAGATGTCCCGGTCAATGAATACGGCTTGCAAATTCCCGATCAACCCGTTCTGTGTGGACCAGGCTCAAGCAAGCCCCACACCGAAATTGTCCGTTTTGTAGGCGACCTGGTGGCAGCCGTTGTTGCTGAAAGCGAAGTGCAGGCAGCGGCTGCCATCAAATTGATCGAAGTGGATTACGAAGACCTCCCGCCTCTCACGGACCCGGAAGTTGCGATGCGTCCCGATGCGCCTCTTCTCCACCCAGACCGGGGCGATACGAATGTTTGCGTCCACTACAAGATCCGCAAAGGAAACGTGGATGAAGCATTTTCCAAAGCCGATGTGATCGTTGAAGCAGAATATCGCACCCCGGTGCAGGAACATGCCTACTTGCAGCCTGAGGCAGGTCTTGCCTACCTGGATGAAGAGGGCAGGATCGTAGTAGAGTGCGCAGGTCAATGGACTCATGCTGATCGCAAATCCATCGCCCATGCACTTGACCTGCCCGAAGAAAAAGTGCGCGTGATCTACCCAGCCATCGGCGGCGCATTCGGCGGGCGCGAAGACCTTTCTGTGCAGATCGTCATCGCGCTGGCTGCGATGAGATTGAACCGTCCGGTCAAGATCATTTGGTCGAGGCGTGAATCCATGATCGGACACGGCAAGCGTCATGCCGTTATCCTGCGCGCCAAATGGGGCGCAACAAATGATGGGAAATTGATCGCCGCGGAAAACGTGCTGATCGGCGACGGCGGCGCTTACATGTACACGACCAACAAAGTGCTTGGCAATGCCACGATCACCTCAACCGGACCATACGCAATCCCCAATGTCAAGACGGATGTATATGGTGTGTACACTAATAATGTTCCCGGTGCGGCATTTCGCGGCTTCGGTGCCCCACAAGCCTTGTTCATGGCGGAAAGCCAGGTAAACAAGATTGCGGAGAAACTGGGCATGGACCCGGTTGAGTTTAGGCTGAAGAACGCCCTACGGGAAGGCGATACACTGGATGTCGGAACCCCGGTCCCTACCCCAGTAGGTATTGTGGATACGATCACAGCCGCCCGGGATTCGTTCAAATGGAAGAAAGCCGTCAAACGCAAAACGCAAATGACAAATGGCAAGGCATCGAACGCAGTTGTCAAGGGGCGCGGATTTGCAGCTGGCTTCAAAAACGTCGGATTCTCGTTCGGTTACAAGGAAAACTGCTGGGCAAAAGTCGAGATCCACGGCAAGACCGAGATCGAACATGTTGTGCTTCATCATGCAGGCGCGGAAGTCGGTCAGGGTTTTCAAACCGTCATGACCCAGATCGCCGCCCACAGCATCGGCGTACCCATGAACATGGTTGAAATGCGGACTTCTGATTCGGCGACACAAGGCAATCCCGGATCAGCATCTGCTTCACGCCTGACTTTCATGGCGGGCAACTCCGTCAAAGGCGCAGCGGAAGCAGCTCTCGAAAAATGGAAAGCAGAAGAAAGACCTGCAATTGCCGAATTCCAATATTTCGCTCCGCCCACAACGCCCATGGACAAGGAGACCGGGTATTCGATGCCCAATTTCCAATACGCATACGTGGCTCAAGCTGTGGATGTGGAAGTGGATACTGAGACCGGGCACGTGCGCGTCAAGCGTATCGTTTCAGCCGACGATGTCGGCAAGGCGCTCAACCCAGACCTTGTTATCAGTCAGATCGAAGGCGGCCTCGTCCAAGCACACGGATACGCCGTCCTCGAGGAATTCAAAACCCGCGACGGACACGTTATGACCGACCAGCTCAGCACATATCTCATCCCTACCATTTGGGATATTCCTGAGAAGGTTGAGTCTGTGCTTGTCGAAGTACCCGACCCGAATGGCCCCTGGGGTGCACGTGGAATGGGCGAACTGCCCTATCTCCCCGTCGCAGCAGCAGTTGCAGCCGCCATTCATGATGCAACTGGCGTCTGGATCCACGAATTCCCCTTCACGCCCGAGCGGGTGTTGAAAGCGTTGGGAAAGATAAAATAATCCTGTAAGTCACGCTTCACGCGTGACTGTCACGTTACAAACGTGACCTACATTTCCATGCCAACGATCTACCAAGCTTTATCCGATTTAGAAAAAAACAACCAACCTGCCGCACTCTGCACGGTGATAAAGAGTGAAGGTTCTACGCCGCGTCATGTGGGCAGTAAAATGCTCGTCTATCCGGATGGGACTTTCATCGGCACCGTCGGTGGTGGAGACCTCGAACACCGGGTTCTCGACGAAGCCTGGATGGCGATCAGCGAGGGCAAGCCGCGCTTCTTGCATTACAACATGGCGGACCCATCTCGCGGCGACCCGGGTGTATGCGGCGGCCAGGTGGAGGTGTTTGTGGAACCAATCCTTCCGGCTCCGACTCTCGTTGTGATCGGCGCGGGTCATGTCGGTAAAGCCGTTGTACACCTGGCAAAATGGCTGGGTTTTCGAGTTGTGGTCAGTGACGACCGGGCGGAATTCTGCACACCCGAAGTGACGCCTGGAGCCGACGAATATATCCCTGTCGAAATGGGCAAACTGGCCGATTCGCTCAAGATCTCAAACAGAACCTATCTGGTGGTGACCAGCCGCGGGTCCAGTGTGGATGCGCTCGGTCTTCCGCCCCTCCTCTCTTCCGAAGCTGCTTACATAGGGGTCATCGGCTCCAAACGCCGCTGGGCAACAACAGCCAAGGCGTTGAAGGAAAATGGAGTAACGGATCACCTGATTGCAAGGGTTCACTCCCCCATGGGGCTGGAATTGCAAGCAGAGACACCTGAGGAGATCGCTGTGAGTATCATGGCTGAAGTCTTGATGGTACGGGATCAAGGGACTGGCAAGCCGATGAAATCCGAGCCAAAAGGGTGAAACGATTTCGCATTGCCATCGTATAGCAATAGGAAAAACGGTTCTTGACCTGAAAGTCAGATGGACTATAATCAACTCGTTATTCACTTATAAGGAGAGAAACCATGGCTAGAATTTTCGATGTCATTGAA
>CAZYLM010000030.1:0-19708 GCA_964648645.1 uncultured Anaerolinea sp. | reverse complement strand
CCCATCGTGGGCGTACCGGTCGTGGAAGAAAATTGGGATCTGACATGGCTATGGGATGAAGCGGGCTGGCTCGAAGGTACAGCCTTCCCAAGTTGGGAAGGGAACAGCGTTTTGACCGGTCACGTTACATTGCCAAACGGACAGAAGGGACCATTTGCTGAGCTTGGAAAACTTCAATGGGGCGACAAGATCGTTGTCCATGCATTTGGGACGGCATATACGTATGAGGTGCGTAGCAATCGTACTGTTAAGCCTTACAGCATAGGCGCTATCCAGCATGAAGAAGATCCATGGTTGACCCTTCTAACCTGCAAAGACTACAACGAAGCGTCAGGCGTTTATTTGAATCGAATCGTTGTCCGTGCCGTGTTGCTTGGATATGAAGAATCAAAAACCAACAGCGGAAGAAATATCCGCTAGTTGAAACAGCAAAAGGCGGCGTCGCGAGGCGTCGCCTTTTGCTATATAATCCCCGCATGGCATCGAAACGACCGTTGAAGGTCTTTATCAGCTACGCATCCGCAGACCGGGAGAAGGCGCGCAAACTTCACGCTTTCCTCACGGGGCAGGGGGCTGACCCCTGGCTCGATGTGGAAAACCTCCTGCCCGGGCAGGATTGGAAAATGGAGATCCATAAAGCATTGGAAGGTACCGACCTCGTGCTGCTCTGCCTCTCAAAGCATTCCGTGAGCCGGGAGGGATACGTACAAAAGGAAATGCGCCTCGCTCTCGACCGGGCATTGGAGATTCCGCCCGGTGAGATTTTCCTCATCCCCGGCCGCTTTGAAGACGTGGAGCTGCCATACAGCCTGCGCGATTACCAGTGGGTGGATCTGTTCACCGAAAGCGGCATGAAGAGACTTGTTCAAAGTCTCAACCTGCGGGCTGAAAAAATGAAAGCCACGCTGCTATCGAGTGACAGCCTGCTGCCGGAGCTTAAGAAAGAAAAAGCAGCTCCTCATAAAAAGGCGAGTCCATCGCCATCTGCGAAAACTGAAATTCATATCCATGGCGATGTGACCGGTTCGAACATCATCATCGGCGACGACAACCAGGCAAATATCAATTCGAATGACTGATAAAAAAACCTTCGAGCGCAATCACGAAGGTCTTTTTATCTACCAATCGCCAATTACCAAACCGATCACTTCATCTCTTTCTCCGCCTGCGTCAGCGCATCCTCGAACATGCTTAACCCCTCATCCACCTCGCTCTTGCTGATCGAAAGCGGAGGTGCAATACGAATCACGCTCTGACCACAGGAAAGAGTCAGAAGTCCACGTTCAAATGCCAGATCCACCACCCGGTCTGTCAATTTCTTAGCAGGCTCCTTGGTTTCGCGGTCTTTCACGAATTCCACACCGATCATCAGCCCTTTACCGCGAACATCGCCGATGCTGAGGTGCCGCGCCTGTATCTCTTGCAGCGCATCCATGGCATATTCCCCGACTTCCTTTGCATTCTTCAGGTATTGTTTTTCGATTAGGTCGATGGTTGCCAGCGACGCGGCGCAGGAGATGGGATTGCCGCCATAGGTATTTCCATGAGTGCCTAATTCCCAATCCATCACCGATTTACGCGCAATGCACGCCCCGAGCGGCATTCCCGAAGCGATGCCCTTGGCTGACGTGATGATATCCGGCTCCACATCGAAATGTTCGATCGCCCACCATTTACCGGTGCGTCCCATGCCGGATTGCACTTCATCGAGGATGAGCAGAATGCCGTGCTTGTCGCAGAACTTACGCAGCGCGGGGTAGAACCCCTCCGGCGGTACGATGTAACCGCCTTCTCCCTGGATTGTTTCCACCAGTACGCCTGCCACTTCCTTGGCTGGCAGGATCTGTGCAATGATCTCTTCCTCGATGTAACGCACAACCGCCTGCCCGTAATCCTCGCCTTTGCGGCGTTCCAAAACCGGACGGTACGGGTTCGGGAATGGGGCATGGGTCACGCCATTCATCAAGGGATAGAATCCGCTGTGGTATTTGGCTTTACTGGCAGTGAAGGTTACCGCACCCATCGTTCGGCCGTGAAATGCTCCTGTAAAACCGATGAAGTTCGAGCGTTTGGTGTGATAGCGTGCAAGCTTGATGGCTGCTTCCACAGCCTCAGTGCCGGAATTGGTCATGAAGGAGAGGGCGTCTTCTTTGAACGGCGCGATCTCGCTCAGTTTTTCCCCCAGCCGGATCCAATTTTCATGGTAGAAATCTGAAGAGATATGGATGAATTTTTCCGCCTGGTCTTGTATCGCTTTGACAACCTGAGGATGGGAATGTCCGGTTGCCACAACGGCGATCCCACCCATGAAATCAAGGAAGCGGTTGCCGTCCACATCCCATACTTCCGTGCCTTTGCCGTGATCCATGGCGAAAGGATATCCGCGCGGATACGATGGCGAGATCACCTTGTGGTCGCGCTCGATCATCGACTTGGTCTTCGGACCCGGTAGAGTCTTGTTAGTCATGCCTTCTCCTTGTTGCGATTTATTGGATGCGTTCCTCGCTGGTGCGGGAGGATGCAGCAGGCATCTGATGGATGCCCGATTTCATTTCGGCTAATGCGCGCGCTCCGAGTAGGCCTGCATCATCACCAAGTTGCGCCTGGGTGATGACGAGCCCCTCCAGATAACGCGGGTGAAAGACGCGCCGTCTTAAACTCGCTTCGAAAGGATCGAAGAGGAGCCGCCCAACCTGGGATACACCTCCGCCAAAGATCACAATCGACGGGTCGAACGCATGGAGAAAGGATGCCACCCCGATCCCAAGATATTCGCCAGCTCGTTGGTAGGCGCGGATCGCCAAGTCATCCCCCTGGTGTGCAGCGTCCGCAATGTCGCGCGGATTCAGAGAATCTGTACGCTTAAGAACGGATTGTGTACCTGCGTCTAATTCAGAAAGTACATACTTCACAATGGCTGGACCCGATGAAAACGACTCGAGGTGTCCGTTGAAACCGCAGGAGCATGGAGGTCCATCCGGGTCGATGATCGAATGACCAAGTTCCGCTGCCAGCCCGTGAAACCCCTGAAGTAGGCGGTCATCAATCACAACCCCCGCGCCGATCCCAGTGCTTACCGTGATGTATAGGACATTATGATGTCCCTGTCCGGCTCCAAAACGGTATTCGCCGAGTCCGGCAAGGTTGGCGTCATTATCCAGAAAAGTCTGTACGCCAAAATGTTCCTGCACACGCGGCGCAAGTGGAAAATTATGCCATTCAGGGTTATTCGGTGGCGCAAGCAGGTACCCTGAGTGGGGGTCCAGCGGACCTGGCGAACCGATGCCTATGGCGGTAACCTGCCGGTCTCTAGGCCAGACGTCCTCGATCACTTTGAATAGGCGGTCCAAACCGCCGGGTTTTGATGCAAGGGTTGGGATTTTCTTTTGCTGTAGGGGGGAAACCTGGTCTTGCGTATAGGCAGCGGCGCGCATTTGAGTACCGCCAATGTCAACGGCGATGATGATGGACATAATAGGGATTATACCGTAATGGCTTTAGATGAATTTTCGGCGGTAATCAATTGTATTTCAATAGATTTCTGAATCGGTTTGTAGAAGGGGAAATGGAGCTTGATTACAAGATATGCATGGTTAAGGTTTAGAAAAAATTATAGTTTGACTCAACCTCATATCCCTGCTATTATCCCTTTAATGAATCTTTTTTATATAAAGCGGATTTGGGAATTGCTTCTCGATTTACCACGCTGGCTTCGTCCTGGTCTGGGGATTAAGCGCTGGCTTGTCGTGATGCTCCTTGGGGTCACATTAATCGGTTTGGGTATTGCGGTTATTGTTATCGATATATATCGGACTGACTCTTCAAACCCAGTCGTCCTTACTGTGCTTTCCTATGCGTCTCTTCGTTTTATACCTAGAATTATTCGAGCGGTGATTTTTGGAGGATTGGGGGCGGCATTAATCATGGTTGGGGTGTATAAATTGAACCGCTCCCTTCTTCGTCCTTTTCTACGTCCTGGTTCGGATGTAGTTAGTACTCTGGCGGATTTTCAACGCCGAAGTCGCGGTCCTCGTGTTGTTGCCATAGGCGGCGGGCATGGTCTCGCTTCTCTTTTACGTGGGCTGAAGTTGCATACAAGAAACCTCACTGCAGTTGTTACTGTTGCAGATGATGGAGGATCTTCAGGAAAGCTTCGTGAGAGTTTTGGCATCTTACCACCAGGGGATATTCGTAATTGCCTTGCAGCGCTTTCGAACGATGAGGAAATGTTGACTCAGCTATTTCAATATCGATTTAGCGGTTCACCGGACTTGGAAGGGCACTCTTTTGGCAATCTTTTTATAACCGCATTGGCAGATATTACAGGAAGTTTCGAAAATGCCGTGGTTGAATCAGGGCGGGTTTTATCTGTGAATGGGCAGGTTTTGCCATCAACGTTACATAATGTAATGCTTGTTGCAAGCATGGAATTACCACACTCCCTCCACGAAGTGCGGGTGGAAGGAGAGAGTAATATTCCGGCGATGGCGGGGAGAGTGCGTCGGGTATGGCTGGAACCGGATACTGCCCCGGTGTTTCCTCCAGTCATTAATGCTTTGTTATCTGCGGATATTATTATTGTGGGTCCAGGGAGTCTTTATACAAGTTTGCTCCCGAATCTATTAGTACCGGATCTCCTGGCATCGATCAGGGCAAGTCGTGCGCTAAAGATCTATGTGTGTAATATCGCCACCCAAGAGGGCGAGACAGATGCATTCACTGCTGCAGATCATACGCATGCACTGGAAAACCACGTGGGTGGAGATGTATTTGATGTGATTTTGGTTAATACCAATTACCAAGGTGGATTGAACCCTACCTCCGTTTGGGTAAAAGCCGACGAGGAAACGCTGGCAAATGAACGAACTTATACTGCCGACTTGGCGGATGATTCCCATCCGTGGCGGCATGATTCTGAAAAGCTGGCGCAAGTCATTATGAACCTTTATGGCGAGTATAAGGGTCCTTTGGCATAAAGAATCCTCCCAAACCCTCCATTTTGAATCAGAAAAATAAGGACCGAAATGGCGATATTGCAGGATTCCTGACAATCATCACCTAAAAGAGGAACAGTTATAAAATTCACAAATCTTCTTTAAAGCAGTAAAATTTAGCAGGTTAAAGACCGACAGAAAAATCTATTGGAGGATTTTCCCATGACAATCAAAGTAGGTATAAACGGATTTGGCCGTATCGGACGCCAGGTTTTGAAGGCGATACGCGACATGTATTCGAAAGAACTCGAGGTGGTGGCGTTCAACGACATCGGTGACATGAAGACAATGGCACATCTGCTCAAATACGATTCGACCTATGGTCGCTTCAATGGCACGGTGGAAATTGCTGATGACAGCCTGGTCATCGATGGAAAGAAGGTCAAAGTCTTCAAAGAGACTGACCCTGCTGCTATCAAATGGGGTGACCTTGGCATCGATATCGTTATTGAATCGACTGGCTTGTTCACCATTAAGGAAGACGGTGTGAACAAGAAGGGCAAGACTGTCAAAGGTGCTGTCAATCATATTACCTCAGGCGGGGCGAAGAAAGTGATCATCTCAGCCCCTGCTGAAGGCGAGGACCTGACGGTTGTATTGGGTGTCAACGAGGATAAATATGATTCCTCCAAGCACCATGTAGTTTCAAATGCTTCCTGCACCACGAATTGTCTGGCTCCTGCCGCCAAGGTTGTACATGACCTTTACACCATCAAACGCGGATTTATGACCACCATCCACTCCTACACAAACGACCAGAAGGTGTTGGACATGCCGCATTCCGACCTTCGCCGCGCCCGCGCTTCCGGTTTGAATATCATCCCGACCACCACCGGCGCAGCGAAGGCAATCGCTTTGGTCATTCCCGATCTTAAGGGCAAGTTCGATGGTTATTCCTTGCGTGTCCCGACCCCGACAGTCTCTGTCGTCGACTTCACTGCTGAACTTGAAAAAGAGACTACCACTGAAGAATTGCGTCAAGCATTCCGTGATGCCGCCAAGACACCTCGCTTCAAAGGTGTTCTTGAAGCGGTGGATGAACCTCTTGTCAGCATGGACTTCAAGGGCAGCTCCTACAGTTCTTCGGTTGACTTGCCCTTCACCAGTGTGCTGGGTAAGGAAAAAAGCAATTTTGTTAAAGTAGTCACTTGGTATGATAACGAATGGGGTTACTCGTGCCGTACTGCTGACCTTGCGGCATTGATGGCGAAATCACTATAATAATTTGTGGGTCACGCCTTCTAGCGTGACCCATTTTTTAGGTGCAACTATGAATAAGAAAACGGTAAAAGACATTGACCTAAAAGGGAAGCGCGTCTTCATGCGTGTTGACTTCAATGTCCCTATGGCGGATGGGAAAGTCACCGATGATAAACGGATCAGGGCCGCGCTGCCTACCATTCAATATTGTCTGGATCAAGGAGCCGCGCTCCTGTTGGCGAGTCATTTGGGACGGCCTAAAGGCGGCCCAGACCCGGAATTTAGCCTGCGTGCCGCCTCCGAAGTTTTATCCACGCTGCTCGATCGCCCTGTGACGATGGCGCCCGATT
Organism: uncultured Anaerolinea sp.; assembly: GCA_964648645.1. GTDB lineage: Bacteria > Chloroflexota > Anaerolineae > Anaerolineales > Villigracilaceae > Villigracilis. Next base: position 13,164 of record CAZYLM010000030.1, on the reverse strand, counting down.
GTGTCGGCGCAGGGGTGGAAGCGATTGCCAAATCTCTCAAACCCGGCGATGTGGTGATGCTCGAAAACACCCGCTTCCATAAAGGCGAAGAGAAGAATGACCTCGAGCTTGCCAAGCAAATGGCAGCGCTTGCGGATGTATACGTAAACGATGCATTTGGTTCCGCTCATCGCGCTCATTCCTCGACTGAAGGTATTGCCCGCTTCCTGCCCGCTGTCTCCGGCTTTTTGATGGAGCAGGAGCTGGAATATCTTGGCAGAGCGGTCGCCAACCCGGAGCACCCATATATCGCCATTCTGGGCGGTGCAAAGATCAGCGACAAGATTCTCGTCGTTGAAACGCTTGCGGCGAAATGCGACAAACTAATCATCGGCGGCGGCATGGCAAATACCTTCCTGGCTGCAAAAGGCCTGAATATGCAAGATAGCCTCGTCGAAGCAGAGTCGATCGAGACTGCTAAAAAACTTCTTACAAAATTGGGAGAGAAACTCGTACTTCCGGTGGATGCAGTTATTGCAGATAAATTCGACGCGGAAGCTAGCACTCAAACCGTGGATGTGGACAAGATCCCTGCGGGCTGGCGGATGTTGGACGTCGGGCCAAATACTGTCAGCTTGTACAAAGCCACACTGAGCGGGGCCAGGCTAATTGTCTGGAATGGACCCGTTGGCGTTTTCGAGATGCCCAAATTTGCCGAGGGCACGTTTGCTTTAGCAAAACTCCTCGCCGAATCCGGCGCGATGACTGTTATAGGCGGTGGTGACTCTGCAAGTGCGGTCAAGAAGGCTGGAGTTGCCAAACAAATGACGCATGTCTCTACAGGTGGCGGCGCATCCCTGGAATTCCTCGAAGGTAAGGAGTTGCCTGGTGTGGCGGCACTGAATGATAAATAGCGCCTCGCACGTCATAGGACTAAAGGAGCAGACGCAACCCTTTGCGTCTGCTCCTTTCCTTTTGTATAATGGCACCAACAATTATTTAGGAGAAGAGAAAAATGGAAACAAATGCTGTACCCCAATCTGCTGAACCCAAGAACAATCGCAACTTAATTATTGGTATCGTTGTCGCCGTTGTGCTTTGTTGTTGTTGTGTTGTAGTGGGCGTTGGTGGTTATTATGGTTATCAGGCGTATGTGGCCGCCCAACGGGTGGTGGAGGATGTGCAGAATTTTGACATTCCGACCGATGTGCCGTTTATACCTGTGGATCCAAATGGAACTCCTGTGGTCCCCAATTTCGATACCAGCGGCGAAGCTCCTACCGGCGGACTTGCAGACGATGAAACGCGTTTGATCGCCTGGGCTTCGGTGCAATTGGTGGGCATCATGTCTGGCTGCACCACCCCGACCGTTGATGGGACGACGATTTCAGTCATCCAACAGCCGGATGCAAGCGGAATTTGGCGCGAAGAGTGGAATGTCAATTGTGGTGATGGCACATTCAAAGCCTTCCCATTGACCTTCACACCCGAAAACGGCATTGTAAACGTTACGGTTGATTATCAGCCTTAACTCAACGAGCTAGTGTTCACTAAGCGGGCGGGAAATAAAATTTCCCGCCCGCTTTTTATATTCATGACAGTTTAAAATCAAATTTACACCGTCCCAACCCTACCCTGCCCGGCTCGGATATAATGGGGTCATTGTTATATCGGAGAATTACATGGCGTTCAAACCGGGCGAAAATGTCGGACCTTACCAGATCATCGAGCAATTGGGCCAGGGCGGAATGGCATCCGTTTATAAGGCCTATCACGCAGCGCTGGACCGATACGTAGCATTAAAGGTCCTTCATCAGGCATTCAACGAAGATTCGACCTTTATTAGTCGTTTTCAGCGTGAAGCACGTGTGGTGGCGAAGCTTGAGCACCCCAATATCGTACCGGTCTATGATTACGCGGAGCAGGAAGGCCGGCCGTACTTGGTGATGAAATTCATCGAGGGTGACACGCTAAAAGCCCGAATGGCATTGGCACCGTTATCGTCGCATGAGATAGAGCAGGTCGTTGAATCGGTTGGCTCTGCGTTGGGCTACGCTCACAAGCAGGGTGTCCTGCATCGGGATGTTAAACCATCGAATGTGCTGATCTCGGGCGAGAATGTCATGTATCTAGCCGACTTTGGGTTGGCGCGTATCGCAGTGGCGGGTGAGTCTACTCTTTCAACCGATTCGGTTATGGGAACACCCCAATACATCTCGCCTGAACAGGCCATGGGTCGCAAAGACCTCGATGCTCGTACAGATATTTATTCTTTCGGTGTGATGTTGTACGAGATGGTCGTGGGACAGGTTCCATTTAGTGCTGATACCCCATTTTCAATCATTCATGACCATATTTATACTCCGCTTCCGCTCCCGCGGTCTGTCAATCCAAATGTGCCAGAACCTGTTCAACGTGTGCTATTAAAAGCCTTGGCAAAGAATCGGGAGGACAGATATCAAACTGTCAACGAGTTGATCAACGCATTCAAGTCTGCATGGGTCGAAGCTGGGATTCCCATGCGTGGGTCGGATGTAACTCTTGCCCCAGGGGTTGTAAAAGCCGGATCTCCGCCTGTCGTTAAAACTCGCGGAGTGGACAATGATGGGGTTGTGAATCCTCTCAAACGGCAGAAGACGAAGCGCAATGGCTGGATGTGGTTTGCTGTTGGGATGTTAGCCATCCTTTGTTTTGTATTTGGAATCATTACACTGAGGAACACCCTGCCTCTCCTTTCGCAGCGTGGAAGGGATGTGGAGGCAACGCTTCAGCCTGTCCTTTCAGCCCCAACTCCTTTGCAGGGAGTTCCGCCTCTTCCGCAGACTGGGGAGAATCAGCCGGCCTCATTGGGCAATGCCACGCCGACAATGATTTCAGAGGATAAGCTTACGCCTGATATCCAAAAAGGATATGAATTGGTAGGCGCCAATCCAGGAGATCCGTATGCCCATTTGGCGTTGTCGCTCGCGTTTTGGGATGCGAAATTGGCAGTTCTGGCGGCTGAAGAATTTACACAGGTCTCGCTACTTGCGGGTGCTGAAAACAAGGATTTCTATTTGACTGCAGCAGGGGAATATCGGAACCATCAAGCATGGCATATGGCAGCCGGGATGTATGCCCGGACGTTTCCAATCTTTCTGAAAGAGAATGGCTCTATCCCGGAGGATGTCAAAGACGGTTTTCGAGAATCTGCTTATCGAGGTGCGCAATATAATGAGCTGCCCATGATGATGCCACTCGAGCAGGCTGGCGGAATCCCACAGGATTTTATGAATATCATCCGTGGCCGTTCCGCTCTTTACAATGGCGATATGGCAAAAGCAGAGGAGGCGCTGGCTCTTGCTGACAAGTCCTCCGAATTCCTGAAGGAAGTTCATTTGTTGCGGGCGGAGATCAATGTTCAAAAAGGGAATCCGGAGGAGGCAAAGCAGATATTATCTTTACTGATTGCGGATCCTGCTGCGCCTAAGTGGGTGGTAGTCATGGCTGAGGAAATACTAAAAACGATACAATAATAATCCTGTGTAATAATGGCGTAACGCATTGCCTAGCAACATAAAATATCGAGGAGCATCATGAGAACCCCATTCGTCGCTGGAAATTGGAAAATGAACAAAACCGTCGCGGAAACGCGCGATCTGCTTTTCGCATTAGGTTCGGCTTTAAGTGGTGTTGACGGAGTCGAGTGTGTTGTTTGTCCGCCTTTCCCGTCATTGATGGCTGCGTCAGAATTATTGGTGGGCAAAGGAATCGGCCTGGGCGCGCAAGATATGCACTGGGAGGAAAAAGGGGCGTTTACAGGAGCAGTAGCGCCTGGTATGGTGAAGGAATTATGTTCCTATGTGATTTTGGGACATTCAGAACGCCGCACCTATTTTTGCGAAACGGATGATACGGTAAATAAAAAATTACTTGCTGCCCAAAAAACGATGTTGACACCCATCGTCTGTGTTGGAGAGACCCTCGCCCAATATGAAGCCGGTGAGACGGCAAAGGTTGTTTCCTCTCAAACCTGGCTTGGGTTACAAGGTGTGTCTGCCGAATTTGCGCCGCATATAGTGGTTGCATATGAGCCAGTCTGGGCGATCGGAACGGGCAGGGCTTCCAGTGCAGAAAATGCCCAGTCGGTGCATGGAGATGTAATCCGCACGGTGCTAAAAGAATTATTCGGGGTGGAAACCGCTCAAGCCATCCGCATCCTTTATGGCGGATCGGTGACCGCATCGAATGCCTCCGAGTTCTTCTCCCAACCCGATATCGATGGTGCCTTGGTGGGTGGGGCAAGCCTTAAACCAGATGAATTTGTTGCAATTGCAAGAGCGGCGAAAGGGATAAACGCCATTTGAAACGCACTACTTATTAATTTGAATTAGACCGGGTTAGTGTATTGTGCAATTTGTTGGACTGATCATATTCACCCTAAATCTATTACCGCTGGTGTACCTCCAGCGGTTTTTGCATCGCGAGCTGCAAGTCATCATCTTCCTTTTGACCCGTAACAAACCTCTGACGATCGCGTTATTTTCCTTGCTGTTTCTTCCCGGTGTGTTCCTGCATGAGACCAGCCATTACCTGACGGCAAAATTGCTCGGCGTCCGCACAGGGAGATTTACTGTCATTCCACGGGCAGTTAACAATGGTGGATTGGTTTTGGGGTCAGTGGAGATCGAGCAGACGGATATTCTTCGAGATTCGCTCATTGGCTTAGCGCCCATTATTGCAGGAACTCTATTTATCGCTTACTCGGCTGTAGCAAAGCTGAGGTTGGATGCTTTATGGCATGTCTTTCGTGACGGTCAAATGGACCTATTTTTCATGGGTCTCGGTTTGTTGCCGGAAGTGCCCGATTTTTTCCTATGGGTTTATTTGACCTTTGCAGTCTCCAGTACGATGCTGCCATCTGCGTCTGACCGTCATGCGTGGCTGCCGTTGGGTTTATGGATCGGCACCCTGCTGGCTTTGGCAATTTTTGCAGGTGCCGGATCTTGGATGCTTATGAATCTTGCCCCATTTCTGGACTCGTTTTTTCGCTCCGTGTCACTCCTATTCGCGTTGAGCAACTTGGTCCATATCGTTTTATGGCTACCTCTTTTCGCCATCCGCTCCCTGCTTGTATTCTTCATGGATGTCGATGTTCAGTGAAATGGGTTTACTCCATCTCCTTTAGTTTCACATAAACTGCTTCAAATACACCTCCAGCCACGGCAAGGGCTTTATCCGAGACGGTGCGGGTGAGTGTAACATCGTTGCGGGCATCCACATCACCGATCTTCATCCCTTCGTTGATTTCAACACGGGAATGGATGAGCCCTCGCAGGACACTGTCAAAGGGGCACAGGACAGGTACGCCGTTCACATGGGCAATGATTTCACCTTCCTTGCACAAGTCACCAATCATTTTTTCTGCTTCCAACGCGCCTGATGCTGGCGCGCGCAGTACACGCCGTGGGTCGCCTTCAGGTTGGCGGCTGTCCGGAGAGGCTTGCCCTTCCCAATATAATCTTCCGAGAGTGTGTCCGCGGCTGGTTTCGACAACAGCGTGGCAATCGGCCCCGGCTGTAAAACCAGGCCCAAGTCCGATATGAAGCGCAACATTCTCCGGCAATGGTTCAGGCTGTTGTTTGACCAGGCGGGCGTCCACAAGAAAGGTTGAGGAGGGGCTTGTCAGAAACTGATTCTTGAGAATGTTGGCGGAGGGATCGATCAACACTGGAATTTCTCCCGCTTCCAACGTGACCTGGAACTGGTCTGCCGATACAAGCCTTGCCAGCACGCCTTCGACGGTTTTCGTCCCTTCATAGACCGCCTCTGAAAAAGAAACAGTCCGACGGACGGAGAGAGGTTTATCAAGTTCAAGGATAGCGACTTGAAACCCGACTCTGTGAAGGCGTAGTGCGACTCCGCTTGCCAGGTCGCCGCCGCCACGGATGATGATCAAAGGGTTCATTTGAATTCCTGTTGTTCTTGCAGCAATAGACCGAATGAGTAGGTGGAGACGTAGATGAAGATGAACAGAGAGGAGAAAACGGCGACGAACAAAATGGATTGCAGGCTCGGGTTTGCTGCATACGACAGGATCTCACCCAACCGTTTGAACGGATGGAAGATCAGGTCCCATGAATTCCAACGCAAAAAACGCCCGATGTAAATTCCGATGCCAGACAGTGTACCAACGACCATGACGAATACCCAACCTGTAATGCGACCGAAAGCCTTGCGGACAATGTTGTGCATCATGAATAAAGATACGATTCCCAACAAGATGCCTATCCAAGCGAACCAGTTGATCAACAAGGCATCGTACCAGAGTGGTACCTCAGGGCGGGGATGGCGCAAATGGAAGAAGTCTGTGAGGATGTACGGAGCATTGGGGAAGAACAACAGCCATAGTGCCGCCGCCGGGAGCACCGTCAGCAGAATGTACCGTCGGCGGGAGGCGAAGCTTGAGGCGAGGTATGCCATCCCCAGGGGCAACCAGGCGAGGAAGAGATTCCATAAAAGGAAAAGGTAATCCATGCTTCCACTTAGCACGGTGCGCAGGCGGAGCAGGGCGACAGAGATCACACTGGCGCCGAATAATAATCCTACGAGCGTAAGGCGGAAACGAAACGGTTTGAGCTTTTCATAGGTCGATCGAAACATTTTTACCTCCGGGTCATCGCAGATTGTATCCGCGCCCGCTTTCAAATCCTTTCAAAGCGTGTCAGATTTGGGAAATCAACGTATGGGTTGAGTCGGTTGGGTGGCTGCCAATTGTTCGGGCGAGTCTCCCGCGAGAACTGCCTGCTCTTTCAGCATGTGGCTGAAGGAGTATAGCAGAAGGAAGATGAATAGAAAGAAAAGGGTATAGGCGAATGTGAATGCGGCAAGCCGCCTCGTTGGGTCAATGACAATCCCGAGGATGACCATTGCTGTTTCGGTCGGGTTCTGCAGGATATCCCATGAGTTCAGGCGGACGAAACGCCCGATGTAAATCCCGAAGCTGCTCAAACCCGAAATGACGAATACGAAGATCCAGCCAAGCCAGCGGCCGAATGTACGGGAGATGATGTCTTGCATCAGATAAAGGGAGATCACGCCAAGAAGGGTTCCTGTCCAGGAACACCAGACTACGATGATGACATCGTACCAGAGCGGGGCGTCTCTTCCTGCCCCGCGCGCCAAGTCTTGCAGGTCGGTCAGCATATAAGGAGCATTAGGAAAGAACAACAGCCAGAGGAATGCCACAAATGGGATCGCAAGATAAACCCAAAGCCGTTTCCAGGAGAGCATGTGAGCAAGATAGGCAAGAATAAAAGGAATCCATGCGAGGAACAGATTCCAGATCAAGCCTGAATGACGTGTCGAGTCGGTATACACGACCCGCGCACCGACTAGAACGATGCAGGCGATGCAAGCCAGGTTCAATAGGATGAATACCGCGATGTTATGGCGGTTTCGGTAAATGAAATTTCGAATCCGATCGAGGCTCATAGCTTTTTTCTTGTAAAAAGAATCAAGTCCAGGTCGCCAGGGGAGTGTCCCAGTTCGGTCAGGATAATCGCCGCTTCACTGCGGTGTTGTGTTCCATGGTTGACGACATGTGCCATGGACTCCCAAAGGATATTTTCGAATGGCACACCTTCCGTACTCGAATACTGGAATGGGCTGTTCAGGCTGTCTTCTGTGATGGCTGCGATGAATCTTTCCAATTCGAGGTTTTCAGCCTGCCAGCGCGTGCGTAAAGATTCAAGTGTGGGAAAATCCTCCGGTTTTAGGCGTGTGGTCGGCGATACGCCTGTCCAGCGGTTACGCCAGATCCATTCTGCAAACAAGGTATGGGTAAGGATGCCGTGTAGAAATCGGTGAGGATGGCTGCCTTTTATCAAATAGTCTTCTTGGTCGAGTTGGGCGGCTGTGTCAAGGATCTTTGTGTTTGCCCATTGGTTGTATTTGTAAAGTGCTTGAATATATGTCTTGTTCATTGGCTCTCCATTGGCTGCTCGCCTAAGCAGGAAGCGAAATCCCCCGTTGAAGTTTTAGATGCAAAACGGGGAACTAACGTCTTAAAAATTCTAACAGAATTTTGTTGACTTCGTCCGGGTATTCATAGTGAGGAATGTGACCGCATTTTTCGAAGACATGCAACTCTGCATGTGGGATGGCGTTCAATATGTCTGTGCTATGTTCAAATGGAACCGTTGCATCCTGCCTGCCCCAGAACAACAGGGTGGGTTTCATTAGTTTCCCAACCTTTTTGTATGAGTCGATGAAAGAGTCTAACATTCCATTACGCAAGGAGGAAAGGATCGCGCGTTTGAATCCATGGTATTGCATTTGAACCTTGTATTTATCCTGGAACTCCTCCACTAGTTTGGGTGTGAACATATCGGATGCGGCGTTTTTGACCATGTTCCCGGTTCCAAACAGACCCAGGGTCAGTTCGCCTATAACGGGGATTTTCACTGCGTTCAGCAGGGGAGAAAGAGAAATGGGTCTTGCCCCGGCGGGGTCGATCATGATGTGTTTCTCAACCATATCAGGGAACGCCTCAGTGAAACAGGTGGAGATGGGTCCGCCCATGGACAAGCCAATGAGGTTGGTGCTTTTAATTCGGAGTATGTCGAGAAGATCCTTGAGCTGCCGAACGAAGAATGCCATATCATAACGGATGTGAGGTCTGTCCGAAAAGCCGCGCCCGAATAGGTCGTAGCGGACGGTGCGAAATCCCTGTTGAGTCAGAAAATCGAAGGTCGGATCGAAAATGAAATATGGGACGGAGAAGCCGTGAACAAAAACGACCGTTCCTCGATTCTCATTCCCGGCTTTTTCATAATGAGTTACCCCATTTGGGAGTGAGATGAATGAGCCCGGCAAGTCTTTTCGGGCTTCTTCGTTCAAAACGAGCGTCTCATCGAAATAGGGGAAAGGCATCTCTTGGCTGCTTGGGTTCAGGGATCGTTTGAATATCAAGCGTAGGCGTCTTTAAGCAGGATGTGTAATGGGTTGTCCTGGTCGATAATAAGGTCAACTTCTGCTCTCTCTGCGAGGTGCTTCGTTTGCTCTGTGATCACCTGATCGAAGACTTTTTCGCAGGGGACCCCGTGCAAATCGTATTTCAAAGTAAGTTTGAGATTTGCCTTGTGGGTTTTCCTTCCGATGACTATCGCTTTTATTTCAATCCCGTTTTCGAAAATCTTGCGGACGTACCAGATTCGATACGGGACGACCAGCAACGTGAAAACAAAAAGTACAGCTGTCATCAGTATGTACTGCTTGATGTGGGAGAATTCAGCACCTGCGATCTTATCGACCAACTGAGCTAAAATTGAGACAACAGCCATGAAGATCAATGAGCCCAGGGTGGTTGCCGACCAAGAATCGTTACGAAGTATTTTGATCAGGCGGGGTTGCTCCAACATATTATCTTTCCAGTAACCCCAAGACTGCTGGAAGTAGTTGCTTCTTTCGCGAGACAACACCGGGGGCATCGCGTGTGCCATCTGACAGGGCAGGGTAGGGAAGGTCGTCGAGAATAGGTGGTGGATTCGAGGACAACAACAATCGGCTGGTTCCGCGCACCACGTCTGTGACCAGAAGCATGGCAAAATCCAAACCACGTTTATCACGGAGGTCATCAAGTGCCTCGGTCAGCGAGGAGAGGTGTTCCGAGAGTTGCATAATGTCGGTCACTTCTACTTGCGCCACAGCAAATTTGTATCCGCCGCCTTCGAAAGGCTTGATATCTGTACTTACAACCTCATCCGGTTTGCGGTTCGTCAGACCTGCCCCGGCGCTGAGAATTGCCTTGCCATAGGATTCGATGGTTTCGCCTCGTAACGGGCTCCCGCCGACGAACGCCCAACGTGCAAGCCGTTCTGCTGCTGTGCGGTCGCGGGGCGTTGTGGTTGGAGACGTCAGGATAAGCGTATCCGATAACAGTCCGGAGAGAAGTGCGCCGGCAAGGGTGGGAGGGGCAGAAAGCCCGGCCTCGGCGGTTTGTTCGGTGACGAGCGTGGATGTCGACCCCACTACATCCACCGTGAAGCGGATGGGCTGATGTGTATATGGATTCCCGAGGCGGTGATGGTCGAGAATTTCGAGAAGTTCTGCTTCTTCAAGGGCGGCGATAGACTGGCGCGGTTCGTTATGGTCAACGAGGATGATCTTGAGGCGCGGCGGGTTGAGGATATTACGCTGGCGGGCGATTCCCAGGTAAAGCCCTTTTTCATCCACCACCCAATAATCGTCCACCTCACTGCGGAGGATTCGGTTAAGGGAGTCGCGGATATGGGCGTTCGCCTGGAATTTGGGTACGGAGGTGTCTGCGGCATCTTTGCATTGTGCTGACATCATCTCGCGCACTGTTGTGTCGCCCGGTCGCGGGCCCAGAGTATTGCTAAAGTAGTTGAACAGGCTCATGCCGTTGATCATGCCAAAAGGAGTGCCGTCCTCATTGACAACAGGAGCGAGACCGCCTGTTTTACTTGCTAGAGTCCATGCGGTGCCGAGTTGGGCGTCGGGGCGGATGCTATCCAACCGTTGCATGACAGACTCGAAGCGGGGAGAGGCATCGGTGAGGAGAAGGGGAGGATCAAGCCCGAGAGTTTTCAAAACCCATGAGGTCTGAGGATTCAAGGCTCCGGCACGAGCCGCGATGGCGTTCACTCCGTCCCGTTCTCGAAGCAGCCACGCGTACCCCATGGCAGATGCGATCGAGTCGGTATCCGGGTTGATGTGTCCAACGACATAAGTTTGTTCGAGCATGATGTTTGGCATCTCCAGAAAGAGAATCGCTCTTGGTAGGTTGTTAGGTTGTATTGGGTTCAAACTCTCAACGATTATATCTCGCCTTTTTCGACCAGGCTCAGAAAGAGCCGGGCAATGACCGGATCGAAGTGCAGCCCGGCCTGTTCCTTGAAATATTCAATGATCTGTTCTCGCGGCCAGGCTTTGTTGTAAGGGCGGTCGTTGCTCAATGCGTCCCATACATCTGCAACAGCGAAGATGCGGGCGGAGAGGGGGATTTCCTCGCCTTTTAGACGCTGCGGGTAGCCAGTTCCATTCCATTTTTCGTGGTGGTAATAAGGGATTTCGATGGCTTTATTCAGTAAAGGAAGGCTTGATAAAAGTTTATATGCGGTGATCGGATGTTGTTCGATGATTGATCGTTCTTCGGGGGTAAGCTTGCCAGGTTTGTGCAGGATTTCATCCGGGATGCTGATCTTGCCGATATCATGAAGAATCGCTCCGCTGCGGATGTAATCCAGATCTTCACCGTCGATGCCCATTTTCTGAGCAAGTTTCAACGCGTACTCCGTCACACGGCGCGAGTGCCCTTCTGTATCCCTGTCTCGTAATTCAAGCGCCCGTGCCAACCCCTCCAGCAGGGACTCGTAGGCTTCCTCGAGGTCGTGTGTGCGTTCCCGAACGCGATCTTCCAGTTTTGTGTTCAATTTACGCAGCTCGCCCTCCAATTCCTTGAGAGCGGTTATGTCATGCGAGATATAAATACGTCCGGTCATTTCCCTTTTGGTGTTGTAGAGGGGCCAAATGGTCAATTCGTAGTGAATCTGTTTGTGATTGATCTCGAAGATCGCTTCTGTCCGTGCATAAGAGACGTGCGTATACATTTTGATCGGGATCGGGAAATTGTCGAAGACGATTTTTGCAGGTTCGCCGATCACCTGGTTTGCGGTTTTGCCCATCAAGTCGAGCATGGCGGAATTGACATCCACCACAATATTGTTCGAGTCAAGAATGACCACGGGGTCTGCCAGTGCTTCAAAGACCCTGTCCCGTTCGATTGGGGTGACCTCAAAGAGACGAAAACGGAAAAGCCCCCACGCCAGAAGAAGGTTACCCGCTGCCAGTGAGAACGGCAGAGAATCCCTTTGGACGGCATTGAATACTTCCGATATCGAAAGAATTGAACCGGCAAAAGGCAGGATGATGCCAGCCAGAATGAACCCGATCTGGATGCGGTATAGATTATGTGTGCGTAGCATCCAATGGAGTAAAACACCACAGCCAAAAATGGCAATAAAATAAACATACGCCAGATAGCCGATCAGGATGGGGGAATATTCATACTTTAGAGAAAGGAGTGAGCCGTCTGACGTGACCCTCGGATTGAGATACATGAGATGGTGCCAGTTTTCGGTCAGGACCAGGGCGCAAAAGATAAGCGGGAGGATCAGCAGCCAACCCGACAGGTGTTTGCGATCAAAGAATTTATACTCAGTGTATTCAAGCACGAAAATGGAAAAGAAGACCAGAGAGATGACACTGGATAACCATTGAAAGCTCTCCCAAAATAGTTTCCAGTCCAAGTTGGTCGAAATCAACTCAAGGATATTCCCGCCGATATAAAGCGCCTGTCCGGCCAGATACCAAATAAAGGCAACCGCCCCACGGGAGTTTCTCCACGTCCAAATGTATAGCAGAAGCCCCAGGGAAATCCCCAGCGATCCGGCGTAAGGAATTAAGTGGACGATCGTATCCTGGCTCATAAGGTCAGAGTTCGCTTCGTTGCTTTCACCGATCGCCTCCTAAGCGATCTTTCAAAATCATTATATCCCCATGGGATGAGATTAGAATCGACTATTACGTAAGGATGGGATTCAATATCATTGCAAGCGTGAACCGTGTTCTCAATTGGATACAAACAGGACGCGAAACGGAAGCCGTTCGCGTCCTGTCGTGCTGCTGCCTGACTCTGTTATTGGTGCTTTGTCGCCTTCCAAACCCTCTCAGGAGTAGTCGGTATCCCGTCCACATTAATGCCGATGGCATCGAGGATTGCGTTTCCAACCGCAGGAGCGACTCCGTCCATTGGAATTTCTGCCACGGCTTTGACGCCGAATGGATGGCTCGGCTCAAATGTCTCAACAAAGATGGTTTCCAGGTCCGGCATTTCATCGGCGCGGAAGAGGTGGTAGCGGTCCAGGTCGCGTTCGTAGGCGGCGCCTTTCTCGTCGTAGCGCATCTCTTCACAGACGGCATAGCCGAGAGCCTGCATCATACCGCCTTCGATTTGTCCCGAAGCTGTGAGCGGGTTGACGATCACGCCCGAATCAACTGCCATTACAAGTTTGTCCACTGTGACCTGGCCGGTCTCAGTATCCACGGTCACTTCGGCGAATTGCGCTGCGAATGGAGGAGGTGACACCGGTGATACATAGCTTGCCACGCCCATGATCTGCT
>CAZYLM010000029.1:11529-20038 GCA_964648645.1 uncultured Anaerolinea sp. | reverse complement strand
AGATTGGACTCGTTGCCATGCGAGACATCCAAATCGGCGAGGAAGTTTGTTTCGACTATGCCATGTGCGATACCATGCCATATGATGAGTTCGATTGCCTTTGCGGTGCATCCACCTGCCGCGGCAAGGTGGGCGGATCGGACTGGCAAAAGCCGGAACTCCAGAAACGCTATGCGGGGTATTTCTCCCCACACGTCCAGCGCAAGATCGATGTGCTGAAGGCGGAACGTCGCGCCTTTGAGCGAGCGATGAACGAGAAAACCCGGGGCTATGTCGGCAAAGTTGCGACGCCCGGTGTGGCATTCAAGTAACTAAAACAGCCCTGCGATCTCTCACAGGGCTGTTGATTTATTATTTACCCAGCCTGCACCTTCGAAACAACAAAAAAAATACCTGGTTTGTTCCAGGTACTTTTTACTGAAATACTTCCAGCCTTGCTTACTTCTGTTCGTCAGTTGTGGACGGATGGCTGTTCTCTTCATCCTTGCCGCTGAGTCCATCGCGGAAGGATTTGATGCTTTTGCCCAACTCGCCTGCCACCTTACCGATGCGTCCAGGTCCGAAAAGCAGGACAACAATCACAAGCAGGACGATCAATTCGAGGGGTCCAAATCGTATTGGCATAGAGTCACTCCTTTTTCTTAACGTGCTGGTATCGTACCACGATTTGGTAAGAACGCGGTTAGAGCTCGCGGCGGGAGAAAAAGCCTTCCAGGGTCCGCAAGGCACGGCGCAGTAAGGAGCGCAGGCGGGCGAACAAGCGGTACTGTTCTGTGCGCACCTGCTTTTTCGCAGGTGCGGGTCCAGTCCACTCAGCTGCCAGGGCACCCCAGGTCAATCCAGCGCCAAAACCCACGAAGACCACTTTATTCCCTGCTTTTAGCTGCCCTTTTTCGATCGACTCCACAGCAGCAATCGGAATTGAAGCTGTGGACGTATTACCATAACGATCGACATTGACCACGAATTTATCCATCGGCATTTTAAGATATTTTGCCGCCGTTTCAATAATGCGGTAATTTGCCTGGTGCGGAATGACCCAATCTACATCAGCCGTAGTCAGCCCGGCAAGCTCAAGCGCTTCCTTTGTCGCAGAGCCCATCACGCGTGTAGCAAAACGGAAGACCGCCTTACCGTCCATTTGTACGAAGTGTTTCCCTTCGTGGACGGTCGATTCACTGGCAGGATATCGCGCTCCGCCTCCCAAAAGGGTCAGCGAATCGGCACCGGATCCGTCAGAATGCATGACCGCTGAAAGCACACCTCCGGGCTGGTCGCTGGCCTGCAGGACGAACGCCCCAGCTCCGTCACCGAAGAGGATGCAGGTATTGCGGTCTTTCCAATTAACAAACCGCGAGAGAGTTTCCGACCCGATGACAAGCGCGCTCTTGATCGAACCTGAACGAATGGACTGCGCCGCCATATTGACCGCATAAATGAATCCGGAGCATGCCGCGAGCAGGTCAAACGCCCCGGCTTTGGTCGCGCCGATCTGGTCTTGCACAAGGCAGGCTGTAGCTGGAAAGATGTATTCCGGCGAAGATGAGGTGACAATGATCAAATCCAGATCGGTGGGCGCCAGATTCGCCACCTGTAAGGCTTTGAGTGCCGCCTCCACTGCCAGTGTGGATGTAAATTGGTCTTCGCGAGCTATATGCCGTTCACGGATTCCCGTCCGCTCGCGAATCCATTCATCGTTAGTCTCCACCATTTTAGCGATATCGTCGTTGGTTAGAACAGGCTCGGGGATCGAGACGCCCCAACCTGTTATGTGCGCAAATGGCATTCTTACTCCTTAGTGGAAGCGGCTGAGGACGAGCGTGGCATTATGGCCACCGAATCCGAATGAATTGGACATGACGTGTTCAACCTTCGCCTGCCTTGGTTTATTCGGGACGTAATCCAGGTCACAGTTTGGGTCGGGGGTCTCATAATTGATGGTGGGAGGCAGAGTTTGGTCGATGATCGCCATTGAGCAGATCATCCCTTCCAATGCACCCGATGCGCCAAGCAGGTGCCCCGTCATCGATTTTGTGGATGAGACAGCCAGTTTATAAGCCTGCTTCCCAAAGACCGTCTTGATCGCCGCTGTTTCGCTCTTGTCGTTCAATTGTGTGGATGTGCCGTGGGCGTTTATATAAGAAATATCCGCAACGTTCAGACCCGCATCCTTAAGTGCGAGACTCATCGAGATTGCCGCGCCAGCGCCATTCTCTGCCGGAGCAGATATATGATGCGCATCGTCCGAGGTTCCATAACCCGAAAACTCGCATAATATTTTTGCACCACGCGCCTGGGCATGTTCCAATGATTCAAGAATCAGGGTAGCAGCCCCCTCACCCATCAAGAAGCCATCCCGATCTTTATCGAAGGGGCGGGAGGCGCGCTCAGGTTCATCGTTCCTGGTTGATAACGCAGTCATTACGTTCATGCCCGCCATGGTTAATGGATGGATGGCAGCCTCTGCTGCGCCTGCGATCATTACATCCGCCGCGCCGCGCCGGATCATCTCTGCCGCCTCACCGAGTGCATTTGTACCCGTAGCACAGGCTGTCGCAAGCGCCATATTCGGTCCACGCACGCCGAAACGGATAGCAAGATTTCCAGCCGCGCTGTCCGAGATCATCATCGGCACCAGAAATGGGCTGACCCGTTCCGGACCGCGCTGTTTGTAGACTTCATATTGTTCGATGGTCGTAATAACCCCGCCGATTCCGGAGCCAATCAAGATCCCCACCCGGTCATGATTCGTTTCGTCAATCTTCAAACCGGATTGTTCCATGGCTTCAAAAGTTGCCGAAGCAGCGAATTGTGTAAAGCGATCCATCTTTCGCGCCTCACGCGGACCGATGATCGCCGCGCCGTCGAAGCCTTTTACTTCCGCCGCAAATTTTGTCTTATGAGCGCTGGCGTCGAACGAAGTTATGAACGCCGCTCCTGACCTCCCTGCCAATAAAGCGCTCCAGGTATCTTTTACGTTATTTCCCACCGGGCTGACACAACCCATCCCGGTCACAACAACTCGTTTTCTCATTTACATCGACCTCCATCGAAGACAATAAATAGTCTCATGAAAATATTTTAGGATACTTTTCTCAATAGCGCTCCCAGCCTGAATAACCAAAACAGTAGGCCGAAAATGCGCCAAACGCAGGACTTCCCTGGTCCCGCATATTCCCTTTAAACACGAAATTGGGGGATTGGACACGCAGAATTCCGCGTGTGCCGACAAAAGATTACATGCGCTTCAAGTCGACCCAGGCCTGATGGATGTGCATCCGGTCATGGTCAGCCATAAAGCCAGTGACCTCACGAAAATCCGTCGGACCAAAAATGGCGTGCCGGGCTCTCTGATCCCAGCCTTGAGCACTCGTTCTACGCAAAAAATCAACCGTGACCTGTCTCGCTTCGATGAAATCGCGCAGCGCAGATTGTCCATCTTCATGGGCGTAATCGCGTTGGCTTGCCCAAACACCTGTATCTGGGCGTGGGAGGAAGGGTACGCCGCTGCCATCGAACAGGCCCAATTGAAGGTGATGGATCTCACGCTCTGTATCACGCAAATGGCAGATCAATTCCGTCAAACTCCATTCCCCTGGTGCGGTTTTAGTTGTCCAGTCTCTGGGGCTTAGGGAACAGGTCAAACCGCTCAAGACCGCAGGTGCGGCCGACAGAATCGCCATGATCGATTCTTTTGATTTGAAAGACGGGATCAAGGATGCTCCATTAGCAGAATCAAGATATCGGCTGAGATCAGGCAACGTCCCGCGCAGTCCTGCTTCGGGTCCGGGGACAGAAGCGGAATTATCATCTAGGAAAAAGGTCGCCAATCCGAGCTGCCTCGCGGGAAGGATGTCTCGTTCCATGTCGTTTCCCACCATAATCACGGGACCTTCCTGCCAGCCCAACCTGCCAAGAACTTCGGCATAATAGGCGGGGAAGGATTTTGAAAAATGAAAATCTTCGAACACTGAAATCAGCTCGAACTCTGCAGGGTCGAACCCAGCCCATCGCACGCGGTGATGTGTGGCCTTACGCGGCAGAAGTGGATCGGTAGCAACCACAAGGCGATGACCGCGTTCCTTTGCCCATTCGATGAAAGGCTTTGAATCCGGTTTCTTTTCGGTGATCGACTGGAGCGTGGGGAAAATCTCGTCGTAAAACTTATCGATCTCGTTGTCGATCGAGCCTTTTTCGAGACCCAGGAGAGGATAAAACACGTCATCGAAAACATCTTTCAGGGTGCGCGAAAAATCCTCGTTCTGATTCATCGCATTCGTGCCTGCAACCAAGGCACGCGCAACCACACTCGAGTCCTGGTGCGGAACGAGTTTGGTGGAAATTGCCTGAAAGTATGCGGGGACAAAGGCAGCCTGATTGGTCTTCAGCAGGCTATCATCCAGGTCGAGCAATAAAGTTAGCGTCATTGGTTATAGACTCCCCCGGAGTCTTTATATTTATTCTTTTATTTCGAATTTGAACGGCAGGCTATGGCATTCTCCGCACCCGACCTGGGGCTCGGCAACATCCTGCTTCGATTTTTCACAATATGCACTTACTTGGACCCGCCGTTGGAACAGAGCCGCAAGCGGGCGGGATATAAACGCAGTCAATTTCATGTGCTGACATGAGTTGGCGCGCGCAATGGCGGGAACCGGGCAGGTTGCACAAAGATCGCGTGACCATACCTGGTTCTGTGCCTTAAGCAGACGGCATTCCTCGACATTTCTGCCGCGAAAGTAATCGCCGTAAAAATGCGGGCACTCATGCCCTGCGGGGGTTTTCATTCCACTGGGTTAGACCCGTGTGACATACTCGCCGGTGCGCGTGTCCACACGAATGGTGTCACCTATATTGACAAAGTTCGGGCACTGCACGGTCAGACCTGTTTCGGTGGTGACTTTCTTTGTCACACCGGTGGCGGTATCACCACGGATCGCCATCTCAGCTTCAACAACCTTCAAATCCACCGAGGTGGGCATTTCGACATCGATCGCTTCGCCCTTGTAAAAGGTCAACTTGACCTCCATGCCCTCCTGAAGGAATTGGGCGCTTTCGCCAAGAGCTTCCTTCTTGATGCCAGGCTGTTCGAACGTCACCTTGTCCATGAAGTAGTACAGGTCTCCATCGTTGTACAAATAAGAGACATTGGCGAAGTCGAGGCTGACATCCTGGACGGATTGCCCTGAGTTAAAAGTCCGTTCGATGTTGGCACCGGTTAACAGGTTGCGTGCCTTGATGCGGATATTGGCGTTGCCTCGTCCGGTCTTGTTATGGCTGTAATCCAGCACCTTGTAGAGATTGCCATCCAGTTCGAAGGTGACGCCTTTGCGAAGTTCATTTACGTCGATCATACAATCATCTTTCCTTGGTTTGTTTTTTTGCCCGTCCTGGCGTTCTGCTCAGGGAAGCGGGCGGATTATACCAATGAGTGCTGAATCGTGGCTAGGATGCGGATATGGAACAGGTTATTGGACCTGCCTTATGGATTCGAAAACGCTCCCCTTGGGGGGGAGCGTTCGTAGCTTAACTATTCACCGATACTGGAAACATCATTCGTCGGACGCCACTGCGACCACTTATCGGTCGCCGGGTCGATGGTCATGTTCCCTGCAGAGCCGCCCTGCCAGAATACTTGGAAGATGTTCGGATCGCCATCGCGGTCGGAGGTAAACGCCAGGTTTGCACCGCCGCAATCCCATGTGGGACCGGAGTCCAGACCTTCGTAATCCGTCACACGATATTCCTTGTTATCACGGAAGTCGAAGCTGTATACATCGAGGTTTCCGTTTCTTTCGGATTGATAGGCGATGCGATCTCCTTCCGGCGACCAGACGGCGTTCACAGTCTTGCTATCTGTGGTGACCTGCTTCACCTGCCCGGTCTCGACGTTCATGGCAAAGAGATTTGTGCCGCCGTTCTCGTCCTGGACGATGTAGGCGATTAGCTTGCCATTGGGAGACCAGGCTGGGAAGGTTTCATCCGCCGGGGAGTCGGTGAGCCGCTTCTCCGTAAGGGTCTCCACATCCAGAACATAAAGGTCCCAATTTCCATTGCGATTGCTTTGGAAGACAAGTGTATCGATCTCAGGCGAGTAGAACGGATTGATGTCGTCTGCCGGGTTACTGGTGATCTGGGTCTCTTCACCGGTTTGCTGGTCGATGGTGAAAAGGTCAAACCTACCGTTCCTGTCGCTTTGGAAGACGACCGTTTCCGCATCCGGCCCATACATCGGGTTCGTGTTGTTGGACTGCGTCTCTGTCAGGCGAATCGCCTCGCCGGAGCCAAGCAGGTCTGTGTAATATAACTCAACGTTTCCGTCACGATTGCTCTGGAAGACAACCCAGGAATCATTCGGAGCGCGGCTCGGGCGGCTATCCACAGCCTCATCCTTGGAGAGATTGTATAACTTGAATCCGGGCTGACCTTCAATGCCGTCCAAGCGATAGACTTCGAGGTTGTCATCGCGGAAAGTATGGAAGACGAGGCACTGGATGCAGATATCCGGCTCAGCAGGCGCGACCGAGGTGATCGGCTCAGCACAATCCGACATCGCAGCCCGGACCGTGGTGCCCGCAGCGTCCGTCAAGTTCAGGATCAATACCTGGTTCGGCCCAGTCACCTGCAAAGTGACGCTTTCTTTGGCTTTCAATCGTATCTTTCCGGATTGAAGGACATTGCCATTTTGGTCAGTGATAGTGAAAGAAACAGGAGTGGTCATGTCTCCACCATTGTTGGTAATGGTGAACTCAGCGAGATCCGGTGAGACGCAGACGCCGTTGGCGGACAACGAAGGCGGCGGAGGAGGAGGCGGTACACATTGGGTCATGTCTACAAGAGTGGTCAAGGCAGCGTTACCCGGAGTATTGAAAGTGTAGCCCGTGGATGCGCCACTCACAGTCAGCGTGATGCTTTGTCCTGCAGCCAGGGAAATCGTCCCGGTTTGGACTACAGCTCCACTCGCATCCGTGATCGTGTACGGATAAGGTACGGTCATGTCTGCGCCGTTATTTTTCAACACAAAAGTGGCGGTCCCCCCCACAGCTGTACAAGCCCCGCTAATTGACAGGTCTGCTGGCGGTAGCGCGGGTGGCGGAGGAGGCGCACCGACGGCACCAACGCATGTGGACATATCCACAACTGTAGTAAGAGCGGCGTCATTTGGAGTCGCAAAGGTATAGCTTTTCGATGATCCTGTCACAGAGATCAAGGCGCTTTGGTTTGCGGCAAGGTTAATCGTGCCAGAGCCAGCCACTGCGCCATTGTCATCCAGGATAACGTAAGAATAAGGTGCTGCCATATCACTGCCCTGGTTTGTGACCGTGAATGTGGCTGTACCATTATTGGCTGTACAGACACCGTTGACCACCAAATTTGCAGGTGGCGCAGGGGGAGGCGGAGGTGCGCCCACACCGCCTATACAAGTGGACATATCCACTGTGGTAGTCAGGGAAGCATCGCTGGGCGTGGCAAATGTGTAACTCGGAGACGTACCCGTGAATGTGACCGTGGTGGTTTTACCGCCGGCAAGGTCAATGGAACCTGATGCAACTACGGCGCCTGTCGCATCCACAATGACATATGGATACGGGGCGGGCATCGCAGCACCATTGTTTGTGATCGTAAAATTCGCAGTTCCGTCATTTGCAGTACATGAACCGTTCACAGACAGGTCGGGTGCAGGAGGAGGGGCGGCTGCCACACAGGTGGACATATCGACCACTGTTGTCAACGTATTATCATTCGGCGAAGTGAGAGTGAAGAATTGCGAACTTCCATTCACCGTTACTGTAGTACTTTGCCCTGGGGCAAGATTGATCGTTCCTGAATCCACGACAGTGCCCTTGTCATCCACTACCTGATAATTGTACGGGGTGGTCATGGCACCGCCATTATTGGTGATCGTAAAGATCGCAGTGCCCGTATTGACTCCGCCGCATGCTCCCTGCACCGTGAGAACCGGCGGGTTGACAGGCTGGTCATTGGTGGAAGTCGGCGTTGGGGTTGGGCGGCGCGAACAGGAACCCGTCACATTCAATGTAACCGAGGACAGGAAAGAAGTTTTGTACGTTACGGTCATGTTGGCATTGCCTTCACCCTTGATCGTGACCGATTGTCCGGGTAGCAAATCCACAGGCCCGCTTTTAGACGGGTCAGACAACACATACGTCCCATCGCTGACACTGCCCGAGATGTTTGTGATAAGGAAGGTCGCAGTCTGATCCGGGTTGCAGAAAACTTTCAGGTCCAATTGACCGTCAACCGGGGTATTCGTGGGCTGCGGCGTAAAGGTAAATGTAGGCGTTGCAGAAGGCAACGGTGTGTTCGACGGCGTACTTGTGGGTCTGGGTGTTTTGCTATTTGTTGGAGTTGGCGAAGGACCCGGTGTATTCGTCGCTGTGGCTGTCTTTGTGGGCTTTGGCGTGCGGGTCGGCGACGGAGTGAAGGTATTGGACGGCGTTGGAGAAGGACCTGGTGTATTTGTAGCAGTAGCTGTATTTGTGGGCTT
>CAZYLM010000029.1:0-11429 GCA_964648645.1 uncultured Anaerolinea sp. | reverse complement strand
GTATTTGTAGCAGTAGCTGTATTTGTGGGCTTGGGCGTGCGGGTTGGCGATGGGGTTTTCGAAGCCGTCGGGGTGGAGGTGCTGGTATTTGCAGGCAAAGGCAGGCAGGTTCCGACAGCCTGCAAGTTGACGATTTCCAATTCTGATGTTGAATAACTTACTTTGACCGTGGCATTTCCAGCCGCCTTGAATGACACGCTTTTGTTCGTCCCCAAATCGAGCGGATAAGATGCCGGGGATTTGCCCGGTTCAGAAACAGTGTACATCCCCCCAATTAGTGGTCCGCCAATATTGGTTATCGTAAATGTTGCGGAAAGATCGTTATTACAAGCAACACCTAACCCTACATAGGGTTCGGGGGCAGCAACACCCTGGTTATTGGCGCTGTTTTGTGGAGTCGGGGACGGTGTATCGGTAGCAGGAGCTGGATTAGGCGCGCCCTGATTACTCGCTCCGCCTGACTGTGTCGGAGTTGGGGTGCTCGAAGCAACCGGTACACCAGGGGCGTTTTGCTGCCCAGATGCAGGCAACAAAGTAGCAGTGGGCGTAAAGGTAAAGGTCGCTGTCGGCTGAGCTTGGGACTCTGATTGAGCTCCCTGGGCTGCCTGAGGGGGAACGTCGGTTGCAGTAGGTGCTTCTGGGGATGGTGCCGGCGGCTCAGTAGGTTGTTCAGCCGGAGGTTCGGTTGGAGGTACCACCTCCTCGGTGGGCGGTTCGGTGGCAGCAGCTGGCTCCCCTGTGCCTGCATCTCCACCCGCCCCTTCCAACCCTTGCGAAGGGGCGCAGGAAGTCAGAAGAAGGGTCAGTATCACCAGAAAGGAAAAAACCTTTAAAAGACTGGGTTTGGTGATTGTCATCCACATTTTTACCTCGCTTTAATCCAATTCTTATCAAACATCACAGATCTGCAAAAAACCTTTTCGTGCTCAATAAATTTGTAGCAATAACCACCCGAAAAGGGTTTGTCTTACGACTAAAGATTTAGCACAAGAATTATATTCCCGTATCAAAGATAGGGTTATTTTGCATCAGAGTTATAATTTTTTTATTATGACGCGACCCACCCAAACAGTGAGAGTGCCCCATGAAAAAGATCCTTACATTTAGTGGTTTTAACCTTTTGACAGCCGTTTCCCTCCTATTGGCTGCCTGCGGACCCAAAGGCGAATCCGGAGGAGCAGGGTCAGGTGCAACGGATTCCGCCCCACCAGTTGCAGAAGCGACAGTGGTTTTCCAAAACGTGACCCTGGTGAATCGAGAGCTGCTCCTCGACCCTGCAAAAACAGCGGATGAAGACTCCCTTCTTGTCAGCAGCTACTTATATGAAGGACTGGTCGCAAAGGATGCCCAGGGAAATATCAAACCAGGAATCGCCACATCATGGACTCTATCGGACGATGAACTCGACTACATTTTCGAGATCAATCCGAAAGCAAGATTCAGTGACGGATCGCAGATCACGGTGGATGCGCTATCGGATAATTTCAACCGCTGGTTCGACCCGAATAGTCCATTCCACGGCGACGGGAACTTTCCCGGCTGGCTCAACCGCTTTCTTGCCTTTAATGGCGAACGCGGCTCGGGCGATCGGGCAGTCTCACAGGTAGACGGTGTGCAGAAGGTGGACATCAACACTTTCATCCTGCATCTTAACCGACCTGAGCCGGAGTTATTGAATTACCTTTCTGAACCCGCCTTTGCGATATTGAGCCCTTCGGCATTCGAAAACGCGGCTTATGGCACAATGCAGAGCACCATCATTTCCAGTGGGACGCATGTTATCACCTCCTGGACGGACGAAGGCATGACCTTGAGCCCCAACCCGCAATATTGGAATGCGGCGGGCGGCGAAGAGATAAAATTTATTTTCAAATAAAGTTTTGCAGCTTTCTATAAAAATGCAATATCGCGAATGCTCCCTGTGCATCCGCGATATTTTTATCCCAGCCAGCCTGGGTTGTTCTAATGCGATTGCTCGGAAGCGGGGTCGTCACGCAGCAATTGGACGGCGTGCGACAGGACGGGAAATATAAATCCGAGATTCTCGGTTGCCGCCCTGGGGCTGCCGGGCAGGTTGATGATGAGGGTCGTGCCACGAATACCCGCGATCGCACGGGATAACATGGCATGGGGCGCCTTCTTAAGGGATTCCGCACGCATGACCTCTGCGAGACCCGGCGCTTCTTTTTGGACAATGGCTTTTGTCGCTTCAGGAGCAATATCGCGCGGAGCAAAGCCGGTGCTGCCAGTGGTAAGGATCACATCCAGCTCGCCGCCATCTGCCCATTCGATCAATGTACTACGAAGGGCTAATTCATCGTCGGGGAGAAGCAATTTTTTTAAGACCGGGCAACCTTCGGTTTGCAGAAAAGAGGCGAGGGCGGGTCCGGAGGCATCCTCGCGCTCACCGCGTGCAGAACGATCAGAAAGGGTGATGATCCCAAAGCGTATCGTCATATGAACATCTTCATGAAAACAAGGTCTTCGGGCACGGGCTTCCAACCGCATTCTTCGTAGAAATGTATTGCGGCTTCATTATCTTTAAGAACCATAAGCAGGCATTTGATACAGCCTTTTTCTTTGAGCCGCCTTTCAACCTCTTGAAGAAGGGTTTGACCGATCCCCTGGCGGCGAAGGTCGTTCCGGACGGCCAGATGATAGATCATGCCGCGGCGACCATCGAAACCACCGATAATGGTGCCGATGATCTCAGCATTTGATTCCGCGACAAGGAAAAGGTCAGGGTCACGTTCGATTTTCTTTTTAATTTCGCCAGGTGCATCGGAGGGACCGATATGCATTCCCGTCTTGATGGTCTGCCATAACTCCATGACCCGCCCATAATCCCCTTCAAAATCGAACTGCCGGATCTGAACCCGGTCGATCATGCAACAATGACCTTGCGGAGCAGCTTGAACAGGTCGTCTGGCATGTAGGGTTTCATCAAGAAGCCATCGGCACCCTTGTTCATACACTCTTCCTGAACGTTGGACCCGGAGGACATTAAGACACGCACGTTTGCGACGTCTGAGGAATCGCGCAGCTTTTCCAGAATATCCAGGCCGCTCTGGCTGAATAAATGTACGTCCATTATCAATACATCCGGCATGTGTTCGCGCACACCGGAAAGCACGTCATCATCTGCATTCAGTGAGACCACTTCGTACCCCTCCATTTTGAGGAGGGTCGTAAGCAGGGAAACCATGGTGTAATCATCTTCAGCGAGAAGTATTTTTTGTTTTGACATTCCTCTTTGCCGTCCTTGGGGATGGTTTATTGGGCTTTCCTGTCTTCTTTTTTGCCTTTGGCTTTTCCAGCGCAGCTTTGATGACCTCTTCGACCGATTCCACGAAGATGAACTTCATCGACTTGCGGACTTCAGCCGGAACATCGTCGAGGTCTTTTTCATTCTGTTTCGGCAGAATAACGGTGACAAGTCCGCTGCGATGCGCTGCCAGCACTTTTTCCTTGACGCCGCCGATCGGCAAAACTTGACCCCGCAGGGTGATCTCTCCGGTCATGCCGACTTGAGAACCAACCTTGCGCCCCGTGATGAGAGAGACCAAGGAAGTTGCCATTGTGATCCCGGCCGATGGTCCATCTTTGGGCTGGGAGCCGGCGGGGATGTGCATGTGGATATCGTGCTTGTCGAAGTATTCGTGCGAGATGCCAAATGAATTCGAGCGCGAGCGGACGTAAGACAAAGCAGCGCGGGCAGACTCTTGCATGACGTTACCTACAGAGCCGGTGATCTGGAATCCGCGGCCGCCAGGCATCGATGTGGCTTCGATAAGGAGGATGTCGCCGCCAAAGGAAGTCCAGGCGAGACCGGGTACAACACCGGGGATCGAGGTACGTTTGTTGAGCTCCTCTGGACCAAGAAAGATCGGGGTGTCGAGGAAGGATTCTACCAACTTGGGGTTGATGCGATACTTCTTCGCCTTGCCTTCGGCTATGTGCGTGCCGACTTTGCGGCAGACAGCACCGATCTTGCGTTCGAGATTGCGTACACCCGCTTCGCGCGTGTACTGCCGGATGATCATTTTCAGGGCTTCGTCGTTGAACGCGATTTCGTTCTTACGCAAACTGTTCTCGCGGATCTGACGCGGAATCAAATACCCACGGGCGATCGCCATTTTTTCGGACTCAGTGTAACCCGAAAGATAGATCATTTCCATGCGGTCGCGCAAAGGACCGGGAATGTATTCGAGTGTGTTCGCTGTGGCGATAAAGAAGACCTGAGACAGGTCATAAGCCACTTCGAGGTAGTTATCGCGGAATTCGCCGTTCTGCTCCGGGTCGAGAACTTCGAGGAGAGCCGAGGATGGATCACCGTGGAAGTCGTTGGTCAGTTTGTCCACTTCGTCAAGCATGAAGACCGGGTTCTTTGAATTAACGCGCCGCAGGGACTGCAGGATGCGCCCCGGCATTGCGCCAATATACGTACGGCGATGCCCGCGGATCTCGGCTTCGTCACGGATGCCGCCGAGTGAGGCGCGGATGAACTTGCGCCCCATGGCGCGGGCGATGGACTGCCCCAGCGAAGTCTTCCCGACACCAGGGGGACCGACAAAGCACAGGATGACGCCTTCACGTTCGCGGCGGATCATGTCCTTCGAATCTTCCTTTTTGTCGTTGGCGCGATCGAGGCGCAATTTGCGGATCGCCAGAAATTCGAGGATGCGGTCTTTCACATCCTCCAGACCGTAATGGTCCTGGTTCAACACCGTGCGGGCATGGGGAATGTCGAGGTTATCTTCGGTGCCAGCGGACCAGGGCAGGGAAGTCAGGGTATCGAGATAGGTGCGGATGACGCCGTATTCCGCGGCGGCGGTAGGCAGGCGTGATAAACGGTCAAGCTCGCGCTTTGCCTGTTTATCCGCCTCTTCAGGCATTTTGGCTTCTTCGATCTTCTTGCGGAACTCTTCGATCTCGACGGCTTGTTCATCGCGCTCACCAAGTTCACGCTGAATGGCCTTCATCTGTTCGCGCAGGAAGTAATCGCGCTGAACCTTTTCGATCTCACCGCGTGCCTCGTTCTGGATCTTCTGCCCAATACTAAGAA
Organism: uncultured Anaerolinea sp.; assembly: GCA_964648645.1. Classification (GTDB taxonomy): domain Bacteria; phylum Chloroflexota; class Anaerolineae; order Anaerolineales; family Villigracilaceae; genus Villigracilis. The sequence goes on along the minus strand of CAZYLM010000029.1, from coordinate 6,364 downwards.
CCTCTGCCTCGCGTACCAGCAAGCCGATGAGCTTTTTCAGTTTGTCGTAAACAGAATCGAGTTCGAGGATCTCCTGCGCGTCCTTCAATTCGATACGCTGGAAGTTGGCGATGGTATAGACCGTCTGGAGGGGGTCTTCGAGCGAGAGGATGGAACTCGCCAATTCCTCCGGGAAGGAGGGGATCATCTGCGTGATAGCCTGGAACTGGTCGCGGGCGTTGCGGGCAAGCGCGTCGGTCTCGATGTTCTTTTCGTCTTTTTCAGGTGCGCGGATGATCCGTGCCCTGAGGTAAGGTTCCTCTTCGACGAACTCACCCAGCCGGAAACGCTCCATACCTTGCACAAGGAGGCGAACGGTTCCATCTGGAGCGCGCAACAGGCGGTGGACGGTTGCAATGGTGCCCACCCTGTACAATTCGTTCGGTCCCGGGGTTTCCTGCTCGGGGTTGAGCGCGGCAACCAGCCCGACGAGTTTATCGCCGCCGACCACATCGTCGACCAGTTTGATGGAGCGCGGCTGACCCACTGTCAGGGGAACAGCGGTATTGGGGTAAACGACCACACCGCGCAAAGGCAGGATGGGCAGGAACTCGGGAAGACTCGTTTCGGTCTCGCCACCATCAGCCCCGGGTGAGTCTGAGGCGCCATCCTTTTTTTGAATCTGATTAATGAGGGAGGACAGAGTCAGGTTGGAAAATTCCGAGTCATTTTCGCCCAACATCTGGAGGAAGTTTTGCAAGCCGGATTGCCATTTTTCAGCGGGCATCGATTTGTTCAGCCTTGGTTCTCTTTTTCTTTGGGAAGGGTGATGGTCAGGAAACCATCCCGGTACTCTGCCAACGAGCGGTCGGCATCCACCGGACCGGGCAGGGTGACAGCGTTCGCGAACTTACCGGAACGGATCTCCATTTGATGATAGGCACGCCGGGCGGGAAAATCGGGGCGAAACCCGGAGATAAAAAGCGTATCGTTCTGGATCGAAACATCGAAGTCTTCTTCACGCATCCCCGCTATCTCCATGCGCACAACGTATGAGTCTTCGGTCTCATACACGTCGGTGGGAGGGTCCCAGACGCTGGACTTGACCTGCCAACTAACCGCGTGGAGGATTCCGCGCCGGACCTCCATGAGGGTCTCATGTGTTTTTCTAATCACGGTAGGCATCGGAAGAACTCCTTGGTAGTCACCGCTAATTTCCAGCGCCCCCGGAGAGAATCGAACTCCCAACCAACAGCTTAGAAGGCTGCTGCTCTGTCCATTGAGCTACGAGGGCAATTTAGCACATTTTACCCGACTATCCTTCGGGCTGGTTCAGGATCGGTCTCAGTCCGCGATAGACGCGCGGACCGGCGATGGTGCGCAGGATGGTATCGGCGGACTTGCCAAGCTTTTCGCTCAGTTCTTCCGCCGACATGGGAATGTTACCGTTTGCGAGGAAGAGACGGAAGACAGCTTCTACGAGAGCCGTACGCTGACTCACAAATTCGGGCAGTTGGGCGCAGTGACTGATGAGGGCATGCTGGACCCCATCCACCTGTTTGATCTCGGCGGTTTTGGGGTCGATCCAATCGATCAGCCCATCTTCATCCACACCTGCCAGAGATTCCTGATGTTCCGGGCAAAGGAAGGAACGCAGGAAGACATGCCAGTCGCGTTCGTTCTGTTTCCACCAGTCGAAGTCGATGTGAAAGGGGGTTTTGGACGTGGGTTTGAGCAGACTCATGCCGCCACCTCTTCGGCGAGACGGAAGTGAAGGTCGCCGACATGTTTGAAAACGGGATTCGATTCGAGAGCAGCAAAGATCGGGGCGGGCGGCACACGGCGAACAAGGTTCACAGCCGCATAAAGCTCCTGGGCGTGGACGTGCCCCTGCGGGTTGGACTTCGATAACTCACGCATGACCATGAGCAACAGATCTTCGAAGGAGCGTTTCTTTTCCCAGATCGGGTCGAGGGCTTTGAAATCGGGGACGTGGACGACCATGCGGTCGTTGAACTCGGCGGTGATGGGCTGTTTGAGCATGGCGAAGACCACGCCTCCATCCGAGCCGACCATGACCGTGCGGACCCAATCCTTGGCAGATCGCTGAGACTTGGCTTCAACGATGACCTCGCCAGGTTTTTCACCCTTGCGAACCTGAACGAGCGAGCCGGGGATCAACTGATGCGCCTTGTACCATTCACGCAAGCCAAAGACGTACCCATGTTCAAGGACGACCCAGGCGGGAATGCGCTGCCTGGTCTTGCCATCCACCAGGGTAAAGCGGACACGGGGTGTTTCGTAGGCGGTGGGAAATAATTTGCGGGTGCGCTGCGAGACCGGTAATGTTCCGGCGCGCAGGTGCGGATAGATCAATGTGATGGAGACGGAGGTGACCTCTTCGCGCGGGTCAGAGCCATCTGCCACGGTTAGTTCGTCATCCAGTTGGGCTTCGAGGGCGAGCATCTCTGGGTTGAGTGCGTCCCTATCGTGGGGAATGTCGATGTAGCGCAGAGGCGGGGGCACTTCGCGCACAAAGTCCGGCTCGAGGCGGCGCAGACACCAAAGCACCTGACCCGCCGGGCCGACCTCATCGAAACGGCTATCGGCCTGCATGGCACCGTTCAATGAGAACTCTGCCAGTTTGGGATTTTCACCCGCGGGAAATTCGATATCCTTGACAAGTTTATCGGTGGTGAGCGGTTCGCCGCCAGCCATATCGAGGACGGCTTCGACGAGATTCAACTGACCTTCATTGATATCGATCAACAATGCGCGCGGGAACCAGCGGCCGGCGATCTTGACCAAGCCATCATCGGCGGCAAATGCCTTTTCGAGCTTCTTTTCGATATCGTATCCGTGCTCAGCCACCAGAGCGGCAGAACCGGTTTCATCATCGCCCGGTTTTTCGGCAGGTTCTTCATTAAGGGAATGATTTTCCAAAGCGGCGGCGAACAAGCGCTGGGAACGGTCGTCGAGTTCGACGGTGAGCACATCAAAGTCGCCAGCCGCCGGATTCACACCGGGCCGAACGCCTTTGACGACACCCCTCTGCCAGCCAAGCGCGGGGAAGATCAGTTCATCGCCTTCGGCGAACTTTTCTTTTGGAAGGTAGGTCTTGCCTGCGGCGCGTTTTTGTCCCGCGGCTTGCTTTTCCATCGCAATGCGCGATTCGATCAATGCCGGGACGAGTTCGTTCGCGGTCATGGGCGTTTCCCGTTCAAAGAGAAACGTATGCAAATTTTCTACATCTTTGGGGGTTACCTGGAGGTTTAACCAATATTCGTTGGGAAGTGTAATGACACCGTACATACTCAGCCTTGAAATGATATGTTTCCTTTTCCTTTGTAGAGGCTGTCGAATTATACCTGCCTTGCGCCAAATCTCACAGGTTTTTAGAGGATGCGCCAATGGCCACCTCTTTCGCTGTTTTAGCATCACGCCTGCGCCATATACCTCTGCGGCATTCAAGGGACTTTGAACATCCAGTAAAGTGAGAAATTCTTAAATGCGAAGGGCGCGAACTCAGCTCTTTCAGTGATGACAAAAATGAATGCGGTAAGAATCTACACAAATTCTTCATCCGGTTAACTATGTTTTCGCGTAAAGTCGCGTGAACTTTAGACCTACTTGTAAAGGATGACCATGAAGAAGATATTCCTGATTTCCAGCGCTTTGATGATCCTGGCGTTTGTCGCTGCGTGCGGAGCCCCGGCTCCCGCCCCGACCGAACCGCCTGCGCCGACGCAGACCCTGCCTCCGCCGAGCGATACGCCCCCGCCGACTGAGACTCTCGCGCCCACGACGGAAGCGCCCACCACCACTGAGGTCCCCGCGACGGAAGCTCAAGCGGAGTCGACGGTTTCGTTCGCGGCAAATGTTTATCCGATCCTGGAGGCGAAGTGTGTCAAGTGCCATGGGGTGGAGCAGGTGAAGGAGGGCTTGAACCTGTTGACCTATGACAATTTGATGGCTGGTTCTTTCAACGGTCCGGTGTTGGTGCCGGGCAATGCGGATGATAGTTTACTGGTGCAGTTGATCGTGCGCGGGAAGATGCCCAACCGGGGTCCGAAGGCGACGGAGGAGGAATTGCAGGTGATCCGTGATTGGGTGAATCAGGGTGCGGTGAATAATTAGGTTGTTGCTAAGAGACCCCAATGACTTGTGTCATTGGGGTCTCTTTTTTATGGCGAAGGGAGTGATGATTATCACCGCTAAGAATGCGAATAGCGCGAAGGAAGTGAGTCTTAAGTCTTTTTGTACACGCAGGAAGCCGAGGGAGGATTGTTTACCGCGAAGGACGCCAAGGTGAAGGGGGCGAGATTTTTTATCGCGGAGGTTTGATTTATGGCAGGTCCAAAGTGTGCGGGGAGAAATGGGGCTTATGGGTCACATCTGGGTATAATAGCGAGAACCATGACCGAGCCAACGCGACCCCAACACCCGCCTGTCATCCAACCGCAACGGACACAATTCCTGACGAACTTTAAGCTGCCGGATATCAGCTTCTGGCAGGATGACCCGACGACGACTCCGGGTGTGAATTTTGCAAAGATGGCTACTCAAACGCGAGGGGTGATCATCCGCGCCGGGCAGGGAAGTTACGAGGACAGGGCTTTCGATGTCTCATGGAAGAATGCGAAGGCAGCTGGGCTGCTGCGCGGTTCATATTGGTTCTACGACAGCCGGGTGAATCCGAAGCGGCAGGCGGAGAAGTGGGTGGAGATCCTGGGCAGCGATCCGGGTGAGATGGAGATGTGGGGTGATTTCGAGGAACAGTATGGAGGTCCGTATGGAGGCTGGCGCAATTGGTTCGATTTTATGGAGAGGGTGAAGGCGCTGCTTCCGGATAAGAAGCTGGGCGTTTATACGGGGTATTATTATTTTCAGGAGAATGCGGCGGGGGTGCGTTATTTTGCGCAGTATCCGTTGTGGATCGCGTGGTATAACCCGACCGAGCCGCTGGTGCCATCGATCTGGGAGGATTGGACGTACTGGCAGTTCACGTCCAACGGGGATGGGGCGCTCTTTGGGGTGGAGAGCAAGGATATCGACCTGAGTTATTTCAACGGTTCGGAGGCGGACTTCCTCGCGCGTTATTCTGCGACACCCGCCCAGGCGACATTGATCGCCAATTTCGGCGGTACACTCGTCGAATACAGGAGAGTCTCATGACCCAATATAGTATGACGCCGATCAACAGCGGCACGCGCATGCGCAAGGACCATTCGACCTTTGCAGCGGTGGTCGCTTCTTTTGCCCGCGGTCAGGTGGTGGTGGGCGACGAGGTTTGGACGGCCCCAGCGGATGGCAGTGAGGTGAAGAAGGGCGATAAGTGGCTGCATGTGACCTCTGTGGACGGGGTGAATGTGACGGAGCGCGGCTGGATGGCGTACATTCACAAGGGTGTGCCGATCTGCGATAATTTTACAGAAGTCGTGGAGCCGCCCCCGCCAACGCCGGTCTTTCCTGAGTCATTCACGCTGACCGACCCGAGCGGGGCAAAGGCGGAGTATAAGTTTGTGAGGATCATCGAGTAGCAGGGTTTTTTTATGGCAGGTTTGGGCGGTTTTCTTAGTAAAAACATAAGCTGTTAGACAGTTACCGTCCCTACCCCCCACGGGTGGTTTAAGGATTAAAGCTGTATAACTATTAGTTGGGTGCTTTCCTGCAAAACATAAAAGAGTAAATAATGCCTACATACTTGTTGACATGGAATCCTGAAAGATGGCAATGGAATTACATACAAAAAAGTATTGCCCAAGTAGAAACAGATGGTTTTTGTTTTGAACCTTGGAGCGTTGGTGTTACAAAGAAAATCCGCACAGGCGACCGTGTTTTCTTGATGAAATTAGGCGAAAAGCCTCGTGGAATTTCGGCATCTGGTTGGGTTACAAGCGACACTTATGAAGATAAACATTGGGGCGATAGTTCAAAAACCGCTTTATATGTTGACATTCACTTTGACACAATCATTGACCCAAGCCAAGACCCAATATTTCCAATTGAATTACTTCAAGACAAAATTTATTCAGGCGTAAATTGGACGCCCCAAGCATCGGGAATGATTATTCCTGATGACATTGCTGAAAATCTTGAAAAGGATTGGGCAAAATTTATAAATCATCCTGTGCCAGTCCGACAAAATGATTATGCAGACGAAGTTAATGAAACAAAGACTTTTAATATAGATGAATTGGAAGAATTATTAGACGAATTTCTTAATCGCTGGCAAATTGAAGATGTTGAAAAGATGACACTTCAAGAATATGTAAGCGTGAAAAATAAAGACACTTTTTGCCAATGGATAGAGACAAAAACCAGAGTGCTTGGTAGCATAAAAGGAATGACTTCTATAAAATTTGGGATTTACGAGAGAAAAGAC
>CAZYLM010000028.1:18402-20285 GCA_964648645.1 uncultured Anaerolinea sp. | reverse complement strand
CTGATTTTGTCTGGGTGAATCCCGAACTTGCGCCGCAGGAAATGCTCTTCGAACAGGCGGAGATGATCGAGGCCATGCCGCCCGGGGAAATGAAAAAGTACGAGGCGCGGCAGAAAGCCATCATAGCGGTATTGATCCGCACCATGATCAGCGACCAGTTGAAATATATCCGGATCGCGCGTCAATGGTTTACGGTGGCGGATCTGCGCGAGATCAACCGGCGCAAGATCGGCGGCGGCAAGATCGGCGGCAAAGCGGCAGGCATGCTGCTTGCCATGCGCATCATTCAAGAGACCGCCCCGCCGGAAATTCGGAATCGATTCAATCTGCCCGTCTCTTATTATCTGGGCTCGGATGTTTTTTATAACTTCATGTCTTTGAACGATCTCGGCACATGGAACGGGCAGAAATATAAAACTGAAGAACAGATGCGTGCTGATTTTCCGCAGTTGTGTGAGGAGTTCTATAAAGGCGATTTTCCGCCCGAAGTTGTGGAAAGCTTAAGCCGGGTCATGGATGAAGCGGGCAGCAGACCGTTGATCGTGCGTTCGTCCAGCCTTCTCGAAGATAACTTCGGCACTTCGTTTGCGGGGAAGTATGAAAGTATCTTCCTTCCGAATCAGGGGAGCCATGACGAACGTCTCAAGGAGTTGACCAAAGCCATTGCGCGCATCTATGCCAGCGTGATGAATCCGGATGCGCTCATTTATCGACACACGAAGGAACTCGCCGATTACGATGAACGCATCGGCATCCTTATCCAGATCGTCGAAGGCGAAACGTTCGGACGGTATTACTTTCCCCATGCGGCGGGCGTTGCCTTCAGCCGCAATCTTTACCGCTGGTCGCCGCAGATCAAACAGGAGGAAGGTTTCCTGCGTCTCGTTTGCGGGCTTGGCACGCGCGCCGTGGATATGCTTGCTGATGATTATCCCCGCCTTGTTGCGCTCAGTCATCCGCGCCTGCATTCTTCATCCGACATCCGCGCCATCAAACGATATTCGCAGCAATTTCTCGATGCCATCGATCTTGAGGAAAATCAATTTGTAACAGTCCCAGCTCGTGAGGTTTTGACTTCGGAATTTGATCCGCTGCGCTACATTGCCCAGAACGAACAGGACGGTTATCTTGCCCCGATACGTTCACGCCTCGACTCTACCGAGAAACTGGTCTTTACCTTCGATGGCTTGCTCTCGCGGACGCCTTTTTCTGCGTCCATGCGCGCGGCATTGAAGTTGCTCGAGACCCATTATGGTTCACCGGTCGATACTGAATTCACGGTCGAGGTTGTAGACCCCGACGGTCAGCCTGAAGTCCGCATTACGCTCCTGCAGTGCCGCCCTCAGAGTCATATCCAGGAAGCAAGCGATGTTCAAATCCCCGCGGATCTGGAGAACGAAGACATTATCTTCTCATCGCAGACGATGGTCCCGCAAGGCGCCGTGCAGGATATTCAATATGTGTTGTTCGTTCCCTCCGATGGATATTTCAGTCTCGAGTCTCAGGCAGAGCGCACACAATTGGAACGTGCTATTGGTCAGCTTAATACCGCATTGAAAGATAAAACATTCATTGCTGTTGGACCCGGACGTTGGGGCACATCAACGCCGGATCTGGGTGTGCATGTCGCATATGGCGATATCTACAATGCGCGCGCGCTGGTCGAACTCGCGGGCGAAGAAGTAGGCGCATCCCCCGAGCCTTCTTTTGGGACGCACTTCTTTCAGGATCTGATGGAAGCGAACATCTATCCGCTTGGTGTATTTCTTGACGAAGAGGGTACGATCTTCAAACGCGATTTTTTTCAAAACACCCCAAACTGTCTCACTGATTTCATCGATGTCGGAAATCCGCGTGTTGTGGCGGCATTGAAGTTGATTGCT
>CAZYLM010000028.1:0-18302 GCA_964648645.1 uncultured Anaerolinea sp. | reverse complement strand
TCCACTTGTTGTTTCGCCAGATCAAGTTGTTCCGGCGGGATGCCCGGCACAGTGGACAGGTCAATGTATCGATATGCCAGCATATTGACGAACGTCAATGCAACGATAACGCCAAGAATAACCGCTTCTGTCCCGCCGTGTCCGATGCCCACATAAACACCTTCGTTCCATGTGTTGCTTTTCTTCGCCACGAATTTGAAAAGGATGTAACGCGCCGTCTCTTCGAAGAGTCCTGCAAGCAGACCGAGGATGACCGCATACGCAGCCGATCCCCATGATTGAAATGTGGGCGTCAACGCCAGCACCAGTGGGACGTGCAGGACCTGTGATGCGATGAACGTCAACCCGCCTGCCAGATATAACTTCCACGAGAGATCGAATTTACGTGAGAAATAAAACCCTGCGACGAGAGGTACGACGATCATTCCCAAAAAGTTGATGACCAGCATGATCTCAAGCATGGTGTGTTCCTTATTGCGTCGTCTGAGGCATCGAACGCTGACGAATGGCTGTGCGGGTCAGCGGTCGTTTTGCAACGATGGTGACCTTGCCGCTGTTCTCTGGTGTGTATACATGCGTCACTTCCCATCCATCTTCACCCCATGCATTCAGGGTTTCTTCGATGGCTTCGTCTTTGGTGCCAAAGATGCCCCCGATTGTTTGTACCCGGTATTCCCATTTTTGGAATTCAGTGTCCATGATAGTTCCTCTGTTTCACATGAAACGAAATCGTGTGGCACAGGCGTGCCGCACGATCCCATTATGCCTTCGTCTCGTTTCGGTAGAGCAGGTACGAATAGATGACCAGGATCAGCGTGGACCCGATCAGGGGAACGAACAGCATCCAGAAGGCGACCATCCCGCCGAAGAAACTTCCAATGATCGATAATGCTCCCGAGACCATGAAAAGTATCGAACCGAGTTGGTGCGTTTTATCCCAGACCGTATCGCTTGAGAGCGTCCACGGTGTGCGGATGCCGATGAAGAAGTTGCGCTTTGCCTGCCTCAAAAGGTATCCGACGAAGATGAACAATACGCCCAGAAACGGCAGCATGGCGGCGCTCATCTTGAAGTTTTGGTAGCCAAGACTCCATGCCAGGGTCAACCCATGGATGTAGAGCATGAAAACCGTAATAAACAGAACGAACACGTTGAACACGTTGCGAAACTGTGCGATGTTCGCCTTGAGCGGGTCGATGTTCGGAAGAAGGATAAACAGCCCAAGCATGCCCAGCGTCACTAAAGGCGTGAGAAATACGCCCCAAAATTTCGGCATGTAACCGTCCACCTGGTCTTTGGCGTTCCAATGGGATGCCATCTGGTCGGGAAGTTGATCCCAAAGTACCGCACCGGCAATGACTGCAATCGCGATCAAAGCTATAACGATAATGGATGTGTTGCTTGTTGACATTCTATTTTCCTTTCACGGACGTTTCATGTGAAACGTCTATTTGACTCTTAGCTACTTTTCCTTTGGCAGGTTACTTTGTGCCATGGAAACAATGCCGCTCATGCCGCCGAGATTCATCGTATCGACTGCGGAGGAGGGTACGATCACCAGTGCACCCTTTTCCTTCAGACCTTCGAAGAGCATATTCATGGCACGCAAATGTAAGGCGGTTGGATTTTCAACATAGGCTTGCGATGCCTCTGCAAATGAAGCAGCGATCTGTTTTTCAGACTCGCCGAGGATGACGCGTGCCTGGCGTTCGCGTTCCGCTTGCGCCTGGCGAGACATGGCATCCTCCAGTACTTGCGGTATGACCACATCGCGGATTTCGACCGATTGAACCGTAACACCCCAAGGCGTGGTACGTTCATCGATGATCTTTTGCAGCTCTTCATCCATCTTTGCGCGCCCGACAAGGATATCCGCCAGATTCATCTGACCAATAATCTCGCGCAATGCAGTCTGCGCCGCCCATGAGATCGCGTTTTGATAATCATTCACTTCGAGCGCGGCTTTCTCTGCATCCCACACGACCCAGAACAGAACCGCATCCACATCCACAGGTACAGTGTCCTTCGTCAGCGTTTTCTCAGCCGAGAAGGATGTGACCGTTACACGATGGTCGATCCACATGACAGCTGTATCTATAAGGGGAATCAGCCAGAACAAACCGGGACCTCTCAAGGCTTTGAATTTACCCAGCCGAAGAATTACGGCTTTCTCCCATTGCGACGCAACTTTGATAGCATATAAAAGGTAGGTTGCAATGCCGATCAATGCAAGCATAGTTGCACCAATCATTAGGTCTGATGCGCGAAGTGTGTCAAGCCATAAAGCAACCTTGATCGCGCCAACCAAAATGATCCCAAATACAAACCATGCAATGGGTGGAATGTGCTGGTCATTCGTATTGACTTTGAATTTTGTTTTGCCAAATCTGTTGTTCATTTGATAATCTCCTGGGAGTCCAATTTGTTCTTACTTTTTGACTTGTTTGGATTCTTTTCTTGACGTTTCGCCGCGGCTCGACTCGTTCTTTAGCTTGTCTCTCACCATCTGGCTGACCTCACGCTCGGTAAAACCCAGCCGCACCACTTCATTGATAAATCTCTGTGTGAGTTCTGAAAGCGAGTCGGTCCGCAATTTCTCAGTAATCTCTGGGGGTGGGATCTCGGTGATGTACGTGCCGCGTCCTTGCTGTGTGGAGATTATCCTTGCCTCATCCAATATACGATACGCGCGGGCCACGGTGTTGAAGTTGATCCGCAATTCTTCTGCCAAAGCACGGACGGTGGGTAATTGGTCTCCAGGTTGTAGAATCCCATTTGCCAACAGACTTTGGACCTGGTTTACGATCTGTGTATAAATGGGCAATCCGGAATGGAAATCGAGTTGAAGGGTGAGTTTCTTTTCAGCCATCGGCGTCCTTAAATTGTAATAATTGTATCAATGATTGAATTGTAGCACTTAAGCGCTTTCTGTCAAGCCCCGAAAGCAAAACGAACATCCAAAACCTGGATGCCCGTTTTTTAATAAATAGCAGTCACTTCTTTTTCGCTTTGATGTGGCGGACAGCTGAACCCAACCGTTTGATCCCTTCTTCAATATCCTCTACGGGTTGGGCAGCAAAGTTGAGACGCATCCAATCACCTCCGCGTTTGCCATCGATGAAAAAGGAGTTGCCCGGTGCGAACGACACGCCTTCACGCTGCGCAATTGGAAGAAGTTCGCGAGCAGATACTGCTTTGGGTAATCGAAGCCAGATGAATAATCCACCTTTGGGGATTTCAAAAGAACTTCCCGGTACATGACGTTTGAGGGTTGCAATCATCGCATCCCGCCGGGTGCGAAACATTTGGCATGAACGATGAAGGTAGGTCTGATAGCGTCCGACGGTCATGTAGGCATCCAATGCGCGCTGAATCAGAGTGGATGTTGCCAGGTCGCTGAGGCGTTTGAAGTTGAGCAAAGTATCATAAACAGGTCCATCGGCGACGATGAAGCCAACCCGCAAACCAGGCATCAACATTTTAGAGAATGTGCTGACGTAGACTACCTGCCCGCCGGGGTCGAGGGATTTGAGCGAGGGTTGGGTATGTCCTTCATACCGCAGGTCACCGACAAAATCGTCTTCGAGGATCGGAACATTATATTTGCCCGCAAGCAGGATCAACTCGCGACGGCGCGCACTGCTTAGACAAGTCCCGGTTGGGTTGTGAAAATTAGGGATCGTGTAGATCAACTTGGGGTGATGGAGTTGTAGGAGTGTTTCCAGTTTGTCAACCTGCATGCCTTGTCCGTCCACCGGTATGCCGACTATTTGAAATCCCAACGAACGGAACAGATCAAGCGCCACAGAATAGGTCGGGTCTTCCACAAGCACAATATCGTTTGGTTTCAACAGCACCTGCGCGACAAGAAATATTGCTTGTTGCGAACCGGCGGTGATGAGGATGTTTTCAGGGTGTGTTTGCAACCCCTGGCTGGCAAGGATGTGCGCGATTCCTTTTCTTAATGGAGCATAACCCCTTCGTTCACCATATTCGAGTGAATCGATCTGGTCGCGGCGCATTACTGTTTGAAGGACTTTGCGAAACTCCTCCACCGGGAATTGGCGTGAATCGCTGACTCCGCTGGCGAAACTGATCGGGTGGGGATGAACCGTCAAAGGGAGATCATCTTCAAGGTCCGAGTTTGAGACGGAAACCATTGAAAGATTTGTCTGCCAGAGTGGCCATGGCATATCCATATCATTCTTTGGAATTGCTGGCAGTGATTGGATTGGCAAGACATATGTGCCGCTGCCCATTTTGGAAAAGACGAGACCATCCGCTTCCAATGCGGAATATGCATTCTCGACCGTGGTGCGATTGACGCCCAGGTCTTTTGCAAGCTGGCGGCATGCGGGCAGGCGGGTGTTTTCTGGAAGGTTGCCGGTGAGAATCCCTTGTTTGAGATGGGCTTCGATCTGTTGATATAACGGGATTTCGCTCTGACGGTCAAGTGGGATACGCATAAGGTCTCTCCAGACGGATTGGCATTATGAATATATCATTATTGGCGCACTCCTGACCGGGGCAATTTGGGATAAATCATATTATCAAGCCAAAGTGGATGGTCGCTTAATGCCGATTATTGGCTCTTAACACCTGCCAATTTCGTCCTAGAATCATCATTACAATAATAAAAGTAGGAGTAAACCATGCAAGCAAAAACTGGAACCTGGACTGAGAAAAAAGGTTTGGCGCAGATGTTGAAAGGCGGTGTCATCATGGATGTGGTCAACGTCGAACATGCCAAGATCGCGGAAGATGCAGGTGCGTGCGCAGTGATGGCGTTGGAGCGTGTTCCTGCCGACATCCGTGCGGATGGCGGTGTGGCACGCATGTCTGACCCGGAGATGATTCTCAAGATCATGGATGCGGTGTCCATCCCTGTGATGGCAAAATGCCGCATCGGTCATTTTGTGGAGGCGCAAATTCTCGAAGCTATTGGTATCGACTATATCGATGAATCCGAAGTGTTGACCCCGGCGGATGAAGAACACCATATCCTGAAGCACAATTTCAAAGTGCCGTTCGTGTGCGGATGTCGTAACATCGGCGAAGCGCTGCGCCGTATCGGCGAAGGCGCGGCGATGATCCGCACCAAGGGCGAAGCCGGGACCGGTGATGTTGTCGAAGCTGTGCGCCATGCCCGGACCGTGATCGGTGACATCAAGAAATTGACCGTTTTGGGCGATGAAGAATTGATGGCGTTCGCCAAGAACAACGGCGCACCGTATGAACTGGTCAAGGAAACGAAGGAACTCGGGCGTTTACCCGTGGTGAATTTCGCAGCTGGCGGTGTGGCGACTCCTGCGGATGCTGCATTGATGATGCAGCTCGGCGTGGACGGTGTCTTTGTCGGCTCGGGTATCTTCAAATCAGGCGACCCTGCCAAACGCGCGCAAGCCATTGTCAAGGCAGTGACTCACTACCAGGATGCTTCCATCCTTGCTGAGGTGAGTAAGAACCTTGGCGAAGCGATGGTTGGCCGCAATGTCTCGCAAATGCCCGAAGGTGACAAGATCGCTGGACGGGGTTGGTAAAACAGAGCGAAGACGATAGACCCTATGCCATGGGTTGGTCTTATGGTCTATCGTCAATGGTCAAATAATGAAAATCGGTGTACTCGCCTTACAGGGCGACTTTGCAGAGCATATCTCCATGCTGAAGAAACTCGGCGTAGATGCTGCCGAAGTCCGTTTGCCGCAACACTTGGGTAGCATCAACGGGCTGATCATCCCTGGCGGCGAATCAACGACGATCGGCAAGCTGGCTGTAGCATATGGCTTGATGGATTCCTTGCGCGAATTTGGGAAGACCCATGCCATTTGGGGAACCTGTGCAGGTGCCATCTTTCTTTCAAACGACATTGGGCGCGATCAACCTTTGCTCGGTTTGATGAGTATTAAAGTCAAACGAAATGCTTTTGGGCGTCAGGTCGATTCTTTTGAAACCGACCTTGAGATCGACGAATTGTACAAGGCTACCCAAACCAAACATCCCTATCATGCGGTCTTCATTCGTGCACCCATTATCGAATCCGTGAGCGGCGATGCACGGGTTCTATCCGCCCTCGAAGATGGCCGTATCGTCGCCGCACGGCAGGGGCATTTGTTGGCGACTTCATTTCATCCCGAATTGACCGACGATACGCGGTTCCACGAATATTTCATCTCTCTGGCTGGTTAACTGTCAATGCAAGGCGCGTTAGCGTCGAAGCAATCTCGTGGGTTACAATGGGATTGTAGGGGCGGGTAAAACCGCCTTGTAATGACAACTGCAATGTCCACTCGTCCTCTCGACCTGCTTGACCTTCCCATCATTGCCCGGTATCGAAATGATGTCTTGACGCTCGACACCACGCGTGCGCTCACACGGGGGCATCCACTCGGCGCGATGGGCTTGTTGGCATACATCAACCCGGCGCGGCATTTATATGCGGCGCTTGCCAATCACGATAGCTCTGCTCTTTTGGGCGGAATCATCCATACGCGCGGCGAGAGCTACGCAAAATTACTTTATCTTGCGCCTTCTTCCAGTCTCGACGATCCCAACCTGCCTGCCCTCATCGAACATCTCGCGGCGCAAGCCGGGGAGTGGCAGGCATATCATGTCATTGCCGAGGTGGATGAAACCAGTGAGGTCTTCACCGCGTTACGAAGGGCGGGCTTCTCTGTGTATGCCTGGCAGCGAGTCTGGGATATGAGCAGCATTGAGAAAACAGAATCAGGCACGGGCGCGGTTTGGAGGCGGGTTCAATCCATCGACCTGCCGGCGATCCAAAGTCTGCATTATCAGATCGTTCCTCAGTTATTGCATCCGGTCGAGCCTGCTCCCAACCGCCCGAATGGGTTGATCCACCCGGGGCGCCACTGCTTTGCGAACGTCAGTTACGGTATGTATGGTGTTGTACTTACTCCGTTGATCCTGCCGGACGAAGGCGAGGTCAGCACGAAACTTATCTCGCTCGTCTCACGTCTACCAGACCGACGCGGGCGATCGGTCTATTTGAACGTACGATCATATCAAGCCTGGCTCGAACCTGCGCTCGAGGATCTCGGTGCGAAAGCATTGCCACGCCAGGCGGTGATGGTGAAGCATCTTGCACGTTTCGTAAAGGAAACCCAGCCTGTGCGTGTGCCGCCTTCGAATGCACGCATTCAACCTTCACAGTTCAGAAGGGCGGAATCGAATGACTAAGTGGACCATTTTCAACAATGGACGCACCATCGGCAAGACCAGCGCCGAGGGCGGCTTGATCCTATCGGATGAAGAGATACCGGATGGCGCGCGCATTACGCTCAAACGCGGCAGTGGTTTCATATCGGTTTCGTTGAACATCTACGGCTGGATGGACCATACGCGTTTTTTCAACAACGATGTCGATGCCATGCGCGAATACCGCTCCATGAAACCTGCTGCCGTCACGGTGCTCGGCATCATCAACTCGGACGGGGTGAGCGATATAAAGATCTGGGAGGCGATCTCCGATTTTGTGCGACGGTTCCCGTAACATCCTCTACCGGAAAAGCTCCTAGTAGATACTTTTATGAAAAAAGCAATAAAAGCATTGATCTTCGATTTCGACGGATTGATCCTCGATACTGAGACACCCGAGGTCCTGATTTGGCAGGAAATATACAAGGAGTACGGATTCGACCTCCCTGTAAAGGAGTGGGAAAAGACCGTGGGCGGATATGGCATCTCAGACTTTGATCCCGCCCGCCACCTCTCGCTTCTTTCGCAGGGACGGCTGGACTCTGTTGCCCTTCAATCTCGTTACAGGTTGGAGGTGGATACCGTCATTCACAACAACCCGGTCCTGCCTGGCGTCATGGATTTGATCCATGCGGCGCAGGCGAACGGTGTCAAGGTTGCCATCGGTTCCTCTGCTCCGCATTCCTGGGTCGACTCACACACACAGCGGCTCGATATCTACCATCACTTCGATCCTATTATCTGCCAGGACGATGTTGCCCCTGGACGTACGAAACCCCACCCCGACATTTACCTGAAAGTTCTGGAAGAATTGGAGATCGAAAATTCCGAGGCGATCGTCTTCGAAGATTCGCCCAACGGTGTGCTCGCTTCACGGCGTGCAGGGGTTTTTGTAGTGGCGGTACCCAACCCGCTTACAGCAACGATGAATGTGGAAGGCGATCTGACCGTTTCTTCGCTGTCGGAATTGTCTTTTCAGGATTTGAATTCGATACAAAGGTGACAGCCTACTTAGAACAGCGGCAGATGCGAAAAAGAATCATCCCCATCCTTCTCATTATCCTGCTCCTGATGCTTGCCGCTTATTATTGGCTCGGCGCGGATTCGTTTAAGCCGCAACCGGAGCCTACTGCAATGCCCTCCCCTGTTCCGACAACGATCTCTGCACATGCGCCGGAAGTCATTCCCTTAATAAACGACCCATTGAAGAAGAACATCCTTGCCGCCGGGGATTATCTTATGCGGCAGCAGTTGGCGAACGGCGAATTGCCCTACCAGGTCAACATCCTCACGAACGACCGTTCTTCCATTCCGTCTTACATCCGCCTGATGGGCGGAGTCTCCGCACTTTATACGGTCTGCCGTGTGGCAGAGGATACATCGTATTGCGAAGCGGGCGACCGGGCGCTGGCGCATTACCTCCCGAACCTTCTGAGCGACGAAACACATTTCAAGGGGACATGCCTGTACACGAATGGCGCCTGTCCGCTGGGGGGGGCAGCCTCGGTTGTCGATGCCATCCATGGTCGTTGGCAGGCGACCGGGAATGTTTTGCTCCACAACCACGACCTTCTCGCTGATGCGGTGAACCTTGGCTATTTTGTTGTATCCATGCGCAAGCCTGAAGGTGGCTTCTATCATTCCTTTGACCCCCACATCGGGGGCACGGTAAACCCCGAGTATTTCGATCCAACTTTCGATGGCGAAGGAGCCGCGGCTCTCCTTCAACTTTATGAAATGACCGGCAACAAGTTCTGGCTCGAACAAGCGCGTGAGATAGAGGATTTTATGCTCGCCCAGCCTGTGACCGAAGATGACGGTCACAGCATGGCTCTGGCGCTGTTCGCCCGTGTGGATGAACTGAATAAAAAAGATGTGGCATATGCCAAAGAGATCGCTGGTCTGGTCATAGCCGGGCAGGTGCGTTCGCTCAACTCCGCCAACTCGAGTGTTTCGACAGCCGCAAAGATCGAAGCGCTTGCATCCATTGCGCAGGCATTTGCCTTGTCGGACGAGGACCATGAATGGCTGGGCCAGGAGGTCAAAACTTTCATTACATTCGTACAGGCGCGTCAACTGCCTGCCAACGATTGCAATTTCAATCTGGCGAGCGGCTTGCTCGCAAAATTCAAAGGCGGGGTGTTCAGCAGCTGCGATGACCCAACTATTCGCGTGGACGGTATTCATCGCTGGGTCGCTGGTTTGACTTTATACCTTGAATATCAAAGCCTGGCGGCGGAGAAGTAACGTTATGCACTCCCAAAAACATGGCTGGGTAGACTTTGCTCGTTTTCTCGCCGCATTTTTGGTGGTGCTTGCCCACGTCTGCGATTGGGGTCATGAACCCTGGTTTTGGGGCGCGAACTATTACACCCTCTCTCGGATTGCAGTCCCGTTCTTTTTTCTAACGGGCGGTTATCTTCTATTGGCAAAGCGTGAGGATTTGTGGACGTTTTTCAGAAAGCGTGCCATGCGGATCGTCATTCCATTCCTGGTCTGGTCGATCCTTTACGATATGCAGAATAGCCGTCCTTTTGCAGAAGCGGGCGTAACCTTCAGTGCCCTTGTTGGGATGGCCATCCGTATTTTGAGCGTCCCTCGAGAGGCGCATTTATGGTTCTTTTATTCACTGATCGGTTTGTATCTTGTCACACCCATACTGCGGGTGTTTGTTGCGAATGCGAAGGAATCTGAACTGCGTTATTTCATCGCCCTTTGGTTCTTCGTGAAACCCATCCTTCTCCTTGTGGAGGGATTCACTCCCATCCGCATCGGGTTCGAAGTGTATTATGCTGCGGGATATCTGGGATACTTCCTGCTCGGTTATTATCTGAGCCGGATGGAGATCACCCCACGTTTATTACGCTTTGCATTTTTTGATTTTATCCTCAGCTATCTTTTTACCTTTGCTGTTTTCTATTTTGACCTTCCCCCTGTCCATAATGAATCTGTCCTGCGGGATTATCCCAGCTTGAACATCGTCCTCATGTCGTTAGGTGCTTTTATCCTGGTCAGATACTTTGCGGAAAAAGTTCCTGGCGCCTGGATTCGTCTTTCATCCAAAGCCAGCCCGGTCATCTTTGGTATTTATCTTATACATCCCATGCTCTTGCGCTGGATGGCTTTTGGAGCGGAGGCGCTTGGCTACGATCCCTATTCCGGGTATTCACTGATCATGATTCCCATGATCGCGCTGGCTGCCTTTCTGACTGCATGGGGAATTGTCGCTCTTGCCCTCAAATTACCCGTGTTACGAAGAATTTTTTAACGCAAGAATTTCGGACTCCAACATCTCCAGATGTTGGACTGGCGCAGGACAAGACTTTTAACTCTACATCCGTTACAATTAATATACCGATCTCCCCGAAAAGAGGATTATTTTTGAATCGTAACTTGTTCTTCATCGCCGCCGCGCTCCTGTTGTGGGGTATCGGCGAAGGCATGTTCTTCAATTTCGTGCCAATCCGTTTGGAAAGCGATTTCCTGATGAGCAAACAGCAAGTGGGGCTGGCACTTGGGGCGTTTGGCTTCTTTATGGCGATCACTCACCTGCCGGGCGGACACCTGGCAGACCGTGTCGGGAGGAAACCCTTATTGATCTCCGCATGGATGGTGGGCATGGTTTCCACTTTAACCATGGGACTCGCCAGGGAACTTCCCCTTTATCTGATCGGACTGTTGGGGTATGGTTTAACCGCTTTTGTCGCTTCGCCTCTCAGCAGTTATGTGACGGCAGCCCGCGGCAAATGGGAGGTGGGCACTGCGCTATCACTAACCTCTGCCACTTTCAACCTCGGCATGGCGCTTGGTCCCGTCACGGGTGGCTGGATCGCCGAACATTACGGAATGAAATCAAGTTACCTCGTGGCATTTGTCGCTTTTGTATTTTCGAACCTGTTTTTGGTTTTTATCAATTCCCAGCCCATTGATCTGCATGACCCTGATGCCCCTCCGGTGGGGCTTTTGGACAACCGCCGCTTTATAAACTTTCTGGCGATCTATGCTTTTGCAGTCTTTGCGCTTTATCTGGCACAGCCTCTTACGCCGAATTTTCTCAAAGGAGTGCGCAACCTGACCCTGACCGAGACCGGCTGGATCTTTTCCGCGGGTGCGCTTGGTAACTCGGTCATGACCTTCACTTTCAGCCGGGTCAACCCGCGGCGTGGATTTATCCTGGCCCAGGTGTTGGTCATCCTATTTGCAACCTTGATCTGGCAGGGGACGGGGCTTCCCATTTTCATGCTGGGCTATTTCCTGCTTGGCGGATTCCGCGCCTCACGTCCGATGGCAATGGCGCAAGCCAGA
Organism: uncultured Anaerolinea sp.; assembly: GCA_964648645.1. Classification (GTDB taxonomy): domain Bacteria; phylum Chloroflexota; class Anaerolineae; order Anaerolineales; family Villigracilaceae; genus Villigracilis. Next base: position 6,782 of record CAZYLM010000028.1, on the reverse strand, counting down.
GGGCTCGTCCATGATTCGCAAATGGGACTCACATACGGCGCAATGGAAACAGTCAGTTCGATCATCTTCATTATTGCCCCACCCATCGCCGGGTTCATCTTTGAACGCGACCCATTCATTGTCTACCCTTTGTCCATCGGCTTGATCGTTATTTCCATTCTTGTAAGTTATTTCTTTTCCCCGCGCAACACACCAAGTCTAAATCCAAAATCTAAGGTTTCCCATGCTTGAAATTGTCTCCTTCACCCTTGGTCCCGCAGCAACAAATGCTTATCTCATAGCCGACCCAGCGACAAAAGAAGCAGTTGTCATCGACCCATCCTGGGATGGTCATATCATTTTGGCGGAAGCGCAGAAGCGTGGATGGCGCATCGGCCACCTGTGGTACACCCATGCCCACTTTGATCATATTGGCGGCGCTGCTGCGATAGCGGATGCTCTCAATCCGCTGCCGCATGTGGCGCTTCACCCCGATGACCACGTCCTTTGGCGGGCTGGAGGCGGAGGCGCGAAATTCGGGTTGGATATCGATCCGGGTCCCGAACCGACGATAGATTTCATTCATGGTATGAAACTCAAGCTTGGGTCGAACGAATTCGAAGTGCGATACACGCCCGGTCATACGAAGGGTCATTGTGTGCTATACGTTCCCACAGAGAAGATCTGTTTTTGCGGTGACTTGATCTTTAATGGAAGTGTCGGGCGTACAGACCTGCCTGGCGGTGATTGGGATGCTCTCGAGAAAAGCATTCGCGAACAGATATACACCATGCCTGACGAAACGACCCTGCTTTCCGGTCACGGTCCGCGGACGACGGTGGGACAAGAAAAAAGGAATAACCCTTTTGTGAGTGGGTAGGCTTGTGAAAAAAGAGGAAAAATGAAACGTGCAGTCGGTATCAGCCTCGGAAGTTCAAAGCGCGACAAGAAAGTTATCGTCAACCTCAACGGCGTCGAGATCCAGGTCGAACGCATCGGAACGGATGGCGATATGGAAAAAGCCCGCAGCCTCTATCTCGAATTGGATGGAAAAGTGGATGCCTTTGGCGTTGGAGGCGTGGATTTATATCTGCGTTTGGATGAAAAGGAATATCCGCTTCATGCCGCGCTCAAACTTGTCTCTGGCGTCAAGCAGACTCCACTCTGCGACGGGCGCGGACTCAAACACACCCTTGAGCGGCGGGTCTTCGAACTGGCAGAAGCTGAATTAGGTGATGTGCGTTTCAAGCAAACCTTCGTTCCTGTTGCCGTGGACCGTATGGGGTTGGCAGAAGCAGTCGCCGAGGTTTCGGATAATATCGTTTCCGGCGATTTGATGGTGGCACTGGGCGTTCCCATTCCACTATATGGAATCCCTGCTTTCAAAAGAGTAGCACGCATCATGCTGCCTATCGTCAGTTACTTCCCCATATCCATGATCTTCTACGGCAGCGACGGAGCTGAGCATGAGCCGAAGTACGTCAAATATTTTGAAGAGTCTGATCTCATCGCGGGAGATTTTCTTTTTATGCGTAAATATATGCCGCATAAGTTGGAAGGCAAGACTGTCGTCACCAATACCACCACGGAAGATAATATAGCCTTACTCAAAGAACGCGGCGTAAAAACCGTCGTCACAACCACACCGCGATATGATGGGCGCTCGTTTGGAACAAACACTACCGAAGCCATGCTGACAGCCTATACTGGAAAAGGCAGGCGTTTAACGGATGATGAATTGAACGGATTGATCGATGAATTGGGTCTGAAGCCGGCAGTGATGCAATTGAATTAAAGGAATTTGTGTGGCGGGTTATCAACCCGCCACACTTTGAATCTAGAAGATATGTCAGGCTGCAAGCCTGACATACAAATCAAACGCGGATCATTGTCAGCAGCATCTTGAACTTTTGGCTGGCTTTGAGCGCATGGGGATCGTTGGCGGGCATGATAATGGCATCGCCAACGGACAGTCGATAGGGCGTGCCAGAGATGGTTACTTCGGCTTCGCCTTCGATGACGTGAACGAGAGCGTCGAATGGCGCGGTGTGTTCGCTCAAGCCCTGGTCTTTGTCGAAGGCGAATAACGTGACATTACCCGCCTCCGCTTTGGTGATCTGACGGCTGACGACGGAGCCTTCCTGGTAGTTGACCATTTCGGCAAGGTGCAAAATTTGTGATTTGGGGGCAGTGGACATGAGATTTCCTTTTTCAAACTTATTTTATCTTGAAAGCAGGCAAGGGTATGGAGGGCTTTAAACAGGTAAAATACAATCTTGTATGAAAGAATTCATCTACTCCCGCAACGCCGTCCATGAAGCCTTGCGCGCCAAGCGCAGGCAGATATTTTCGATTGACATTGCCGAGGGAGCGCAGGAAAAAGGCAGGCTGGCAGAGATCGTTAAACTTGCCGGGCAGCAAAAGATCAAAGTCAATCGCGTACCGCGTGGCAAGCTGGACAAGGTCAACCAGAACCATCAAGGTGTGGTAGCGGAGGTCAGCAGCTACCCGTATTCGGATGTAGTAGATATTCTCGACAGCATAAAAAACGAACCACCTTTCATCCTCATCCTCGACTCGTTGCAAGACCCGCAGAACTTTGGCACCCTCATCCGTACGGCAGAGGCGGTGGGAGTGCATGGAATCGTCATCCCACTGGCACGCTCGGTGGAGGTCACGCCCTCCGCGGTCAACGCATCTTCAGGTGCGAGCGAGCATATGCTGATCGCCAAGTCGAATCTTTCGCAGGCGATGGATACGCTTCGAGATGCAGACATCTGGCTCGTAGGCTTGGACCAGGCCGGGGCGGAGGTCGAGGCAGGCTCTCGTCATCTCAAAGGTGCATTGGGTCTCGTCGTCGGCTCCGAGGGCGAAGGCATCCACGAATTGACTCGCAAAAAGTGCGACATCGTTTTGAAACTGCCGATGAAGGGAAAGATCGAATCATTGAATGCCGCTGTGGCAGGGTCAGTGGCGTTGTATTTGGCGTATTTAAATCGTTCGTAGGGCGGGGTTACCCCGCCCTACGATAAATGGAGAGCATCATGCCTCAAGGTACTTATCATTTTCCAAAAGGATTTTTATGGGGGACGGCAACTTCATCACATCAGGTGGAAGGCAATAATACGAACAACAATTGGTGGAAGTGGGAACAGGAAGGTCACACGAACGGTTCAGCAGCGGTGGCTGCCGATTGGTGGGGCGGGCGCTGGCGTGAGGATTTCGACCGTGCCGCCGAAGCAGGGCAAAACGCACATCGTCTTTCTGTAGAGTGGAGCCGAATCCAACCGACGCCAGATACATGGGATGAAGAAGCGATTGAAAAATACCGTGCCATGCTACGTGGATTGAAAGAACGCGGCATGACACCAATGGTGACGCTGCACCATTTCACCGATCCGCTTTGGGTGACAGAGCGCGGCGCATGGGAAACCGAAGAAATCGTGCCGCTATTTGAAAAGTATGTTCGCAAAGTGGTGGATGCTTTGAAAGAATATTGCACGCTGTGGTGTACGCTCAACGAGCCGACTGGTTATGTCTTAAATGGATATATGGTTACCGGTGTGGATGCGTTCCCGCCTGGGAAGAATGATATGAAGCTGGCAATGCAAGTGAATGCCAACCTGATCCGAGGACATGCTGCTGCGTATCGCGCCATTCATTTGTTGCAGCCAGAAGCGCGGGTCGGCTTCGCTCATCATTATCGCCCCATCTTGCCGCATTACACCTGGTCGCCGCTGGACCGACTACTGTCAAATGCCTTCAACACCACGCTCAACTTTAGTTTTCCGCTTGCGCTCGCAAATGGTGTGATGCGCACCCCTGTCGGCTCCGTGAACATCCCTGAAGCCAAAGGCACACAGGATTATTTCGGCTTCAATTATTACACACGTGAATATGTCACCTTCGACCTGCGTCATGCCGATACCGTGTACGGGCGTCATTTTTACCGCAAGGATGCCGAGTTAAGCGAGCATGGTTTTATTGCAATGGAACCGCAGGGCATGTACGACGGTTTGAAATGGATCGCGCGCACCTTCCCGAACCTACCGATCCTCGTCACTGAAAATGGGGTCAACGCCGCTGATGACGCAATGCGTCCGCGCTATATTGTGGAACACATCCATCAGATGTGGCGAACGGTGAACTTCAATTGGCCTGTGAAGGGATACTTCTACTGGTCGCTGGTGGATAACTTCGAATGGAGCTTCGGCTGGACGCATCGCTTCGGACTTTGGGGCTTGGATGTGGAAACCCAGAAACGAATCAAACGCCCCAGTGCAGATTTATACGAGGAGATCTGCAAAGAGAATGGCATCTCTTCCGAAATGGTTCAAAAATATTGTCCAGAATCATTCGAGAAGTTGTTCCCCTCCTAATCTGGCATAAAAACCTCCCGATTTTTGAGAAAATCGGGAGGTTTTGCACTCCAAACGCTGTAATCGGGGCGGTATAATTTCACCTCGATGCCTATTCTCGACGAACACATGTTGGAATTCTTCAGCCGCAGCCCCGAGCAGACTCGCCGCATTGGGATGCGGTTGGGCGGCATTATCAATGCAGGCGATGTGATCTGTCTGCAAGGCGACCTTGGCGCAGGCAAAACTACGTTCACACAGGGGATTGCACAGGGGTGGGGTTCCCTTGATTCGGTTTCCAGCCCCACATTTATCCTTGTCAACCAATATCGCCGCGCCGACGGCGGTAAGCTATTTCACCTCGACGCTTATCGGCTCGATTCTGTACCTGAAGCAGAAGAACTCGACCTCGACTCAATGCTTGCTGAAGGCGCTCTGATCGTCGAATGGCCCGAACGACTCGGGGATTTGATCCCGGTTGATCATCTGCAAATCCATTTCGGGCATATTGCCGAGGAACATCGCCGCCTGGAATTTCACGCATATGGGCTTCGATTTGACGGGTTGTTGAATGAAGTCCGACGATTGGTGATGGGAGGTTGACGGTGCTGCTTGCGGTCGATACTTCCACTGCCCTGGTTGGGCTGGCATTGCATGATGGTGATCGTGTCCTTGGTGAAATGACTTGGACGACGAGTCAACATCACACAGCCGAGCTTTCCCCGGCTCTTTCTGGACTTTTAGCCAGGTGCGGCGCTTCGATGGCATCTGTCACGGCTTTGGGCGTTGCCATCGGACCAGGCTCGTTTACAAGTCTGAGAGTCGGGCTATCCCTTGTAAAGGGAATCGCGCTCGCACGGAATTTACCCGTTATTGGAATCTCGACCCTGGACATCATTGCGATGGCCCAGCCTCCGACGAGATCCCCGCTGGTGGCGGTCATCCAAGCTGGACGGGCGCGAGTCGCTTACAGTGTATACAAGAACATCCGCAAGAGGTGGCAGCCTCAAAGATCAGTGCGAAGCGGCACCCTGGATGAGATGCTAAAGGAATTGGAAGGTCCCATCCTTATCGCTGGTGAATTGGCACCCGATGAGAGAAAAAAAATATCCAAAATAAAAAAGATGAATTTGGCTTCCCCTGCCTACTGCGTAAGACGCCCCGCTATTTTGGCAGAATTAGCGTTGGGCCGTTGGCAAAAGAACGATACAGACGATGTGGCGTCACTTGCGCCCATCTACCTGCATGTGGCAGGGGCGCCCATCCAACAATAAGAAGCCTGCTAGGCCTCAAAGAATGAATTTATTTCCGAATCCTTCATCAGGAGACCTGTCGGGTCTGGTGATAAGAAAAATGGCCGAAGATGATATCGATCAGGTGGTTGCGATTGACCAGGTTTCCTTTTCATTGCCATGGCCTCCGCGCTCTTTTCTTTATGAAGTAAAGGATAACTTTGTCTCCCGCTCCTGGGTTGCAGAGTTGAATGGGCGTATTGTGGCGATGATGGTTGGGTGGCTGATGGTGGATGAACTTCACATTGCAACAATTGCCACCCATTCGGATTATCGTGGACATGGCATCGGGACGAAATTGCTTGTCAGTGCCCTTGTGTCGGCGCGTAATGAGGGAGTCGGTAGGGCTTTTCTCGAAGTCCGAGAAGGGAATGCAGTGGCTATAAAGATGTATCGAAGACTTGGTTTTATTGAAGACGGTCGACGCGAAGGATATTACGCGGATAACCACGAGGATGCCATCCTCATGTCGCTCAACGAGCTTTCGCATCTGCGAGGTGATTGAATGTCTGCCGTGGAAACCCTTGAACAGATCGCCCACAAAATTAGTTTATGCACAAAGTGTACCCTTCACGAATCACGCAAACGGGCGGTGACGGGGGAAGGCCCTGCGGATGCGGAGATCATGTTCATTGGTGAGGGGCCGGGTTTCCATGAAAATGAGCAGGGCCGCCCATTTGTTGGAGCCTCAGGAAGGTTTTTGGAGCAATTGTTGGCGGAAGCTGGCTTGGAACGTTCGGAAGTGTTCATAGCCAATGTTGTTAAGTGCCGCCCGCCGGGTAATCGTGACCCTGAGCCAGAGGAACTTGAAGCGTGCAGTGAATATTTAAATATCCAGATTGAGATAATAAACCCGAGTATCATTGTAACTTTGGGGCGCATCTCAATGGGACGTTATTTCCCTGGCGCGAAAATCACCTCCGTGCATGGGCAGATGCAAAATATTGGCGGAAGGTTTATCATTCCCATGTATCACCCTGCTGCGGCCCTTCATCAGCCAGCGCTGCGACCTTCGATTTTGGCTGATTTTGCAAAGCTTCCAGGTCAATTAGGCGAAGCGCGCGTCGCATTAGGCAGGAAAGTTGTTGAAAAGAAAAAAAACATGGTTGTTCAGAAACCTGAAAAGCCACAACAATTAAGTCTATTTTGAAAT
>CAZYLM010000027.1:0-20446 GCA_964648645.1 uncultured Anaerolinea sp. | reverse complement strand
GACATGTGATACGACAGCAACTGCAACGGCAGCACACCCAGCAACGCAGAGATCTGCGGATTCGATTTGGGAAGCGCGATTACATCGTCCGCATTGGCGCGCAGGCGGGCATCGTCTTCGGCGATCACGATGGTCCGTGCGCCGCGCACTTTCACTTCGTTAAGTCCGCTAACGATGAGTGGATTTGCACTGCCATCCGAAACGAAAATAATGGGGAAGCCCTTGCTCACCGCCGAGAGCGGTCCGTGTTTGAACTCAGTCGAGAGCATCCCTTCGCAGTGAGCGTAGGTGATCTCTTTTAATTTCAAAGCGCCTTCCAAAGCAATCGGATATGTTGCACCGTAGCCGAGACAATACATGTCGTTCCATTCATTGATGTCTTTTGCGATCGCTTGAATCTGCGGCGAGACCATTTCAAGAGTCGTATCCATCAACTCGGGGATGCCTTCCAACTCGCGAACATCTTTGCCTGCCAGTTTGTATGCCAGATACAAAAACGTCACGACCTGGTTGGTAAAGGTCTTCGTGGCGGGCACGCTGATCTCGTAGCCGCAGCACAAAGGCAGAGAGAACGAAGTAGCTTTGGTCAAGGTCGAGCCGACCACATTTGCCAACCCAAAACAAGACATGCCGTGCTTCTCCGCCGCTTCCAATGCGTTGAGTACATCCTTGGTCTCTCCCGATTGGCTGACGAAGATGCCAACGTCTTCATGGTTCACTGTCGGCGCATATTGCGGCAGGAATTGTGGTGCGAGTACAGGGATCACTGCGCGCCCCGCCAGTTGTGCGAAATAAACCGCACCCACCGAAGCGGCGTGATAACTCGTGCCGCAACCGATGAAATACAGATGACGCGCATTCTTCATCTTCTCGACCAGCGCATCCACTTCACGATTGCCATTCAAGACATGCGACAACTCGCGGGCAACCTGACTCTGCTCATGGACCTCTTTCAACATGAAATGCGGATACCCGCCCTTCTGCACCGCATCCATCGACTCGGTCACTGTTTCCTGTTTTCTGTCGATGAGTTTTCCATCCTTGACCGAGCGCACCTCGACCTTGTCTGCCCACAACGTGACGATCTCCCCATCTTGCGGGCGGATCACTTCGCGCGTCAACGGCAAAATAGACGGCAGGTCCGATGAAACGCAAGTGAAGCCTTCACCAAGTCCCACCACCATGCCGGAACCTTTTTTGAAGGCGTAGAGTTTATCGTCGTTCGTACGCCCGATGACAAAGGCATAGTCACCTTCGAGGTCGCCATATGCCAGGCGGATCGCATCGATGAATTCATATCCACGATTGATATATCGCTCCACCGCATGGACACAGGTCTCACCATCATTTTGCGAGCGGACGGTCATGCCCTCGGCGATGAACTGCTCGCGCAGCTCAACATTATTCACTACGTTGCCATTGTGCGCGCCGACCATATCACCATCAGAGTCCAGATGAGGCTGTGAATTCACCTGCGACGGTTCGCCAAAGGTCGCCCAGCGGAGTTGGGTAATGCCGCGCTCTCCGCGCATTTCGGCAATGTTGTACTTCGCCGCCACCGTGTCTACTTTGCCGGTGTCTTTGCGCAGGTCGATTTTTCCGTCGTTGATCGTCGCCGCACCGACCGAGTCATAGCCGCGGTAGGTGAGGCGTTCCGCGGCTGCGATAAGGATGGGACCTAATTTTTCTTCTTTACTAGTAACGTAACCAAAAATTCCACACATGGAAGCTTATTCTCCTGTTTGGGTTATACTGGGATTATATCCCCTCGCCGGGGTGCCAGTTTGAAAGTGAAAAATACGGGGAAACATGTATTCGGCATTTGTGCTTGTGGTGATATCCTATACTGTTTGCAATGATACAGACCAATCCTTTTTTTCGTTTATCGCTAGATGTACTCAGAATTCACGAACCCTCCCAATCTTTTATATAGTGCGATTCTATTGATTGCCGGAGTCGCATGCCTGATCGTCGGAATGGCGATCCATCAGCGCCGCCGGGCGAATGAAGTATCCGCGCTTTTGGTAATGCTGCTTGCCCTTTCGTGGTGGGATATCACCTATGCCATCTTTTGGCTTGGCTTCCCTGGCCCTACCCCGTATTTCTGGCTGGACATCACCATGGTTGGCGTCTATATTGTTCCAACAGCGATCCTGGTATTTTCTCTCGACCATGCCCGCTTGAGGCATTGGCTCCCCCGCCCGATTTTAATATTTTTGTTCGTTGAGCCGGTCCTTGCCTTTCTTCTGCAATGGACGGACCCCTGGCACAACTTGTATTTTGGCGGGAAGCGCGCCCTCAATACGACTATGCTCCTAAACCTGGGACCCGCAGGCTGGGCGAATATTTATTATTCGTATATTCTTGTATTCGCCGCAGTGGTCATTTTGTTTGCGCACCTGTTTCGTTCCGTCGGCATATATCGCGGACAGACCGCCACCATTCTTGCCGCTGTCATCGTGCCTTGGATCGTAAATATCGGTTCGGTCTCGACTGGCGGCTTATTGCCCAACGCCGACGTAACCCCCTTCATCTTTACAGTGACTGCATTGGCAATATCTCTATCCATTTGGGGCTACCGCCTCTTGGATATCATGCCCATCGCGCACAATGTCCTGATCGAGAATATGAATGATGGTGTGGTGGTGTTGGATACTCAAAACCGTATCGTGGATATGAATCCCGCGGCTCTTGGAATCTTTGGCGGCTCTGCCTCCAAGTCGATCGGGCACTACGCCCGTGAAGTCTTTTCACGCTGGGAAGCCATTCAACCCATCCTCGAGGAAGAGCGTCAGACCGGGGTTGGTATGTCGGTGGGTCGAAAATATCTTGACCTTCAGGTAACGCCCTTGAAGAACCGGCGGGAACAATTGGTGGGCAGGTTGATGGTTTGGCGCGATATTACAGCCCTGAAAACAGCCCAGGATGAACTTGAGAAACTTGCGTCACTCGATGGTCTCACCGGTGTCTACAACAGGCGTACATTCATGGAAAAAGCAACCGTCGAAGTTGTTCGCGCCAGCCGGTTGCGAAAGCCTTTGTCGATTCTACTGATGGATATCGACCACTTCAAAGACGTAAATGATAACTATGGGCATTCTGCAGGGGACCAGGTTCTGATGAATTTTGCAAAAGTATGCATCGAAGGCATCCGTGGATATGATATTTTTGCGCGCATGGGCGGAGAGGAATTCGCTTTGTTGATCCCCGATACAGATGCGCAAGAGGCATTATGGGTCGCTGAACGCTTACGAAATTCAGTGGCGACCCAATCTGCTATGGTCGGTGGAAGGCCTGTCTTTATTACGATCAGCATCGGAATTGCTGAATTGATGAGTGATGACGAAGGCGTTGATGGAATCATAAATCGGGCGGATAAAGCGCTTTATTCCTCCAAAAATTCGGGAAGAAATCATTCGCAGGTATGGCAGGCGGCCATGGAGGGGTGAGCAAATGGAAGCCTCCTATTCGTTATTTCATAGCAGCTAATGTAAAACGGGATTGTCGATGACGGTCTCGCTTCGTGTTATAACCTATCGTATGCCAGATAATCCCCCTTTAGAAAAGTCACTAATAACCTCTGCTCGTGCGGGCGATAACGACTCGTTTAATAAACTTGTCGAGCCATACCGCAAACCACTGCTTGTGCATTGCTACCGCTTAAGCGGCTCGCTCGACGATGCTGAAGACATTGTGCAGGAGACTTTTCTTCGCGCATGGGGAAGGCTTAACTCCTATGATGGCAGCGGTTCATTTCGCAACTGGCTGTATGTGATTGCCACACGCCTTTGGTTGGACGAGCACCGCAGGCGTAAAAAGCGGATTCTGCTTCCCATCGAGGGTGAACCGTCAAACCCTGATGAGCCACCCAAGCCCAACCTATCCGCTTCATATCTTGATCCTTTGCCTGATTCCTGGCTTGTAAGCCGTGAGCCTACACCTGAGCATACCTTCGAGCGCCGTGAGACGGTTTCGCTTGCCTTCACGGTCGCCTTGCAAAAACTCAACGCACGTCAACGCAGCGTACTGCTTCTGCGGGAAGTTTTCAATTGGAGCGCGGAAGAAACCGCTGCTGCTCTTGGTCTTACCGTCGATTCGGTCAACAACTTGCTGTATCGCGCCAGAAAAAGTCTCGAACCTGTTGCATACGAGGAAAGCCCTGCGCCCGAACAGTATCTCGCCCAATTTGTCGCGGCCTGGGAGGCTGGTGACGTTCATTCTTTGGTGAGTTTATTGCACCAAAAAGCGACATTTGCCATGCCGCCCATGGGAGCTTGGTATGCAGGGCGCGAGTCTATTCGACTCGCGTTGCAAAACTTTGTCTTTGTTCCGAATGTGAAATGGAAGTTGCTCCCGACCTCCGCGAATGGTCTGCCGGCCTTCGGGATTTACCGCTCGGAAGGAGAGATGTATCGAATTTTTGGCATTCTCCTGCCTGTATTTGCAGCGAATGAGATCATTGAGATTACAGCGTTCTTATCCCCGCATATCACAGGTCGCTTTGGTCTTACAATGAATTTGCAGGGGCGGGGATAAACCCGCCCTTGTGGTTTTTCACATCTTTGCTTCGTTGAATCCGTCGATGGCGAGAACGGTGTTTGCCACGAATACCGCCCCAAACATAAACGGATAAAGTGCGGGAGCGGCGGTCTGCAAGTTAAGCTCGACGTATGTCAAAACGAGGGCTGCCAGGGTGAGCCCGGCTCCAGTCAGTTTGCGACGCCCGATGTACAGCGTCCCAAGCCCCATAAAGAAGAAATTCAACACAGCGGCGACCCAGGGATTCTTTTTCATATCTAAACTCCTTTTGTTTTTGGATTTGTAGTTAAGACGAAAAATCCCTCCCAAACTTCTCACTTTTTTGGAGGGATCTATTGATTATTCCGCTTTCCTAAGACAGGACTTTCTTCGTAGCCTTGAACGCCAGATCGGGCAGGCTGTTCCTTTCGAACCAATCCACCGCATCGGCGTCATCTGCAGGTGCCATCTCACCACTCACAACTTCAGCCATATACACGATAATAAAGTCTGCACCGCGTTCGTGTTCGCGCCCAGCGATCACATCCAAAACGTTCCTAACCCGTACCGTCAACCCTGTTTCTTCCAGACATTCCCGGGCAGCCGCCTCTGCCGGGTCTTCGCCACCGTTGACAAAGCCGGCAGGCAGGGTCCACAACCCGCGATGCGGTTCGTTCACACGGCGAACAAGTAAAACACGGCTGTCCTCTTGCACAAGGACGGCGGCGGCAACTTTTGGGTCTTGAAAATAAATCCACCCGCATTGCGGGCAGACCGGTCGTATCGCTCCAAATCTTTCTTCGCGAATGACCTCTGTCGCGCAACGCGGGCAGAATTTGATGTGGCTATCTCTTGCCATGGATTGGTTTATATCACCATCCAAACGGATAAACAAGATGATTATTTGGGGACGTCCTCCGTGGGAACCAAAATAACCGGCGGAATCGGGTTTGAAGGAACTACAGGATTGGAGGGAATGATCGAGGAGGGATTCGAATCTTCATCCCCGCCTCCGCCTTCATCGGCTTTTTCAGTCCCATCACCCGAGGCAACCGGCATGTTGAAGTTCATCGTGATTGAACATAGGGGTTGTCCATTTGAATCGAGTGCGGTTACAACTAATTGGTAGTTGCCTTCCTGTGAATAATTTTCGAGAAACAGGTTTTTCTCAGAGCCGTCCACGTCATATTCGATCGGAGAGCCGTTCGGTGTAATAAGGGTCATGTCGTATCCACTGGCGGTGGGGTGATCCGTCCAATCGAAGGGTACCATGCCTGTAGGGGGCATGTCCCCTGCATCCGAAAACGTAGTGGGCGAGACCCATTCCATCGGGCAGAGTACTTTTGGCTGGGGTTTTTGTTCCCCGGGAGCGGAGGGCGGCGGCGGAGGTGCCGGCGTTGATCCCAACTCCGGTAATGAGATTAAACAACAACATGAACTGGTCGCGACCAATGCCCCGGCTAGAATTGCACTTCTTAACATTGTTACTTACTCCTTTGTATTTCTAAAATAGTATCGACGCCATGATTATCTTCAAATGCAAGGAAAATAAAATCCCCTAATCGGGGTGACCCAGTTAGGGGATTACAACCATTGGTACTATTCGAGAAACTATCGCCACTTGAAGCGGGCTGTGAATTTTATTATCCAAAGGCTGAGCATGCCAAGAATGGCAATGCCCAGAAAAAGCATTGGCCACACAATGGATGAAGGTTTCTGTTCCAACTCGGGCTCAGGCTGGTTTGTTATTTCATCGGCAGCCGTAGGCACTGACGCCTCCTGCCCCGATTCTTTTAAGGACGGAGTGGGTTCCACTACACGTGCGCTTTCAGTTGGCAGAGCATCTAAAGATTCGGTGGCGGAGAATGGCGGAGCAAGGTCTGCCGCGGGCGGTTCTTCAGTTGCTGCTGGTGCTTCACTTGCAGCAGATTGCTCTATTTGCGAACCTTCGCATCCTTCACAGCCACCTCCGCCGCCCATTCCGCCGACTGGCATGGGTGCGGCAGCTCCGCCAAGGGATACGAGAGGGGAGAGTGCGGTTGCAGTAAAGGATAGTAGGAACAAGATGGAAGCAAATACAGTTGCAAATCTGATCAAGGGATAGCTGCGTGGCAGTGGGGGGTTAAGCCCCACCATCTGGCGGGTCAGGGTGAAATTTCGAGGCGCTTTGCGGGCGGGCAGTTTACGGAGAATGCCGCGTGCGGAGCGAAGGTCTTGAAGTGCCGATGCAAGCTCCGGGTCCGACTTGAGGCGTGATTCCAACATCGTGGATTCTTTTGGATCCAATTGTCCGTCCAGATAGGCGGAGAGATTTTCAAGCTCACGGATATCCTTCATTTTGCACTCTCCTCATTCAGACGATAGGATGAGGGGATAAGTTCCTCGAAAGAACGCAAACACTCACGCAATCTTAATCGCGCGCGCGCTATGCGGCTTTTGATCGTTCCGATGGGGACCTTCGATGCAGTTGCAACTTCGCTGTAGTCCATCCCTTGCACGTCGGCAAGAACGACGGCGGTCCTGAATTCACTTGGCAGGGCATCGAGGCAATGCTGGATGGCGTGCTCGAGTTCATCAGCTTCAGCTTTCTGTGAAGGGGTCATGCTTTTATCGGCAAGCCACTTAGGCGAATCGATTTCTTCACCGTCGCTCGTTTCAGGTTCGAGAGGTGTCTGGGGTCGGCGTTTTTGTCTGCGAAGTTCGTCGAGGCAGGCATTTGTCACGGTGCGCAGCAGCCAGGCTTTGAAAGACCCCCCACGAAAGGATTTTATGCTTTGAAATGCGGAAATGAACGCCTCCTGCGAGGCATCCTTTGCCATATCATCGTCACCCAAAATGCGGACAGCCGTGTTAAAGACCGCATCCTGATAGTGCAGGATAAGCGTGTTGAACGCGTTCAAGTCTCCTTGTTGGGCGGAGGTGATGAGTGCTGTTTCGTCCATTTGTTTATTGTACCTGAGCCATCTGCGTTATTTTGTGTATTTTGCAATGCGAAGATAGATCGCCCGCCAAACCATCATTCCCAATGCATTCGAACCGCCGAAAATGAGGGCAAAAAGAGGGAGAGCTGGCGCATTCAGCAAAGCGCTTCTTATGATTACTGCCAGCGGTGATACGAATAGAAATGCAAGTGGTATGCGCAGGAGATTTTTTGGAAAATCGGTAACAGGTTCTTCGAACAAACCAAGCCACGGCGCGAGTGCAAACCAGGCAAATACTGCCGGGAAAAAGATCACAGCCATACGAGGGAGGAATGAAGTGCCAGTTTCGCCATGGGTGGCAAACCCGATGAGGGTTAGGAAGGCAAGGGTGACGATGTCACCCAGGATGAGAATGGATTTTTTACTCATGATTATCTATGGAGTTACTCATGGCGTCCCTTTAGGACGATCCGAATTGGCGTTCCGAGGAATCCGTATTCTGCGCGGATCTGATTTTCGAGGTAACGCATATAAGTAAAGTGCATCAGCGACGGCTCGTTGACATAGATCATAAATGTCGGCGGGTCGGAGCGGACCTGCGTGCCGTAGTACATTCGCAAGGCGCGGCCGGCATGGGTCGGGTGGGGATGTGCATCCTGCGCATTGTGGATGATCTCGTTGATCTTAGAGGTTGTCAATCGGGCAAGTCGTTCTTCCTGCACCCGTAAAGCCATTGGCATGACCTGGTCCACGCGCTGACCTGTCTTGGCTGAAATATAGAGGATGGGAACATAAGCGACAAAATTCAATTCGTCGAGGATCTTTTCGGTGTATGTTTCCATGGTCGTGCCGTCTTTTTGAACTGCGTCCCATTTATTGACTAACACCACGCAGGATTTCCACTCATCTTTGATGAACCCGGCGATGTGCGCATCCTGGGTGGTAATGCCGGTGGTGGCATCGATCATCAATAACGAAACGTCTGCGCGTTCGATGGCTTTGAAGGAACGAATGACGCTGTATTCCTCCACGCCTTTTTCGATCTTGCCGCGCCGCCGGATCCCGGCGGTATCGATCAGTGTAACAGGCAGCCGATCAAACTCGAACTTCATGTCGATCGCATCCCGGGTCGTCCCCGCAATCGGGCTGACGATGACTCTTTCTTCGCCGACAAGCTTGTTGAGCAGGCTTGACTTCCCTGCGTTCGGCTTGCCGACGATGGCGATCTTGACGCTGTTGTCTTCCTCTTCTTCCTTTTGGGTCGGAAAGGACGCCACAAGCGCATCGAGTAGGTCACCTGTATCAGTACCATGAATGGCGGAGATGGGATATGGGTCTCCAAGCCCAAGTTCGTAAAACTCGGCAGACGATTCCCGCCTCTCCCTGGACTCGCATTTATTAACCACCATGAAGATCGGTGGAAGGAATGAACCGTCGGCCTGTTTTTTTTGCATGCGCCTCAGGATGGAGGCGACTTCTCGGTCGGGTTCTGTCACACCATCTTCGCCGCTGGTAACGAAAAGGACGGCGTCCGCTTCCTGGATGGCGGCTTGGGCTTGGAGGCGTATATCCCCGATGAAATCCGCCGAACCAACGGAGAGCGGGGTCCGTCCGCCGTGGGTTGGGTCAATGCCGCCTGTATCGATGACAGTGAATTCGCGGCCGTTCCATTCTGCGTCACCAAAGAGCCGGTCCCGTGTTGTGCCGGGGGTGTCATCCACGATCGCCATCCGTTCGCCGACGAGGCGATTGAACAGCGTTGATTTTCCGACATTCGGTCGGCCTACTAGTGCGACAATTGGTTTCATAATGATATTGTACTTTACGGAGTGGGGGTTGGTGAGGGCGTGGAAAGTTCCAGCGGGGTGAGCAAAACCTCGATGGTATTGGGCAAAATCGATTCTGCATCAATGTTTGCCACCAACACTTCGACCGCTGGTGATAATTGATATGTCCCGGCTCCAAGCCCGGTCAGATCCACGGTCACTCGCACCGATTGCCGTGTCAGCGTGTCGAGGATCGGGAGCGGACCCGATAGGATGATATCAACGTTCGAAGGAGAGATTTGCACATTCAAGTCGTCTCCCAGCCCTATGATCTCAATGCGTTGAGCAGAGAGGGTGACGCTGCTCTCGATCGGTGAGACTCCCGCCTGCACAAGCACTGTCTGCTCGCCGATGACAGACACACCAACGGGCAAACTTAATTTGATGCGTGTGGTGATATCGTCTTGTGCGTTTTGAAGGTCGAGAGGTTGGGTTTCAAGCACACCTGGCAGGCTGTTCACCAAGGCGGGGTCATCTGAGTAGATCGTCACGACAGGCGGCGACACAGAAATATCCGTCAACCTATATCCGCTGGCAACCCGACCAAGTGTGGTCACTTTGACTGCCACATCCCTGTAGCCGCCTTGCTGGCTAATTGGCAGGTTGACATGAACTGATTCAGGTGAAACACTCACTCCGGTTACCGCCTGTCCGTCCTCATCAAGAGCTTCGACTTTGATGGTTTGATCGAAGTTTTCGCGGATGCGATTAAGATCGATGGAGACCCTTGCCCGCTTCACTTCATCGACCCGGGATTGGGCACCTGAAACAGTCACTGTCATTGGCTCGAGGCTGGCATCCCCAACCTGGTAACCAACCGCAGCTTCCCCTGAGATGCGCAAGTCTACATCTAACACTTTGCGGATGAGCGGCTCGAACGTGAAGGTGAACGTTCCCGGCGAGACTGCCACAACCTGCACAGGGCGGGCATCTACCTGGATCTGGAGATTGAGCGTATGTTCACCTGCGCTCAATCCGGAGACATCCAAAATTGCGCGTACGATCTGCGGATCAGCCTCGATCAATTTCCAAATGGAGTTGGGGGCACGCAGGGTGACTTCAACCTCCTGGATGATCGGTTCACTGAAGACAAGGTTCGAGGATTGACCAATGATTTCCACAGGCACGGGGGTGGGAAGAGTCCGCGTCTGATCCGGGTCGGCGGACGTGACCGACGACACCCACACAGCCACCGCCAGAGCGAAAGCCCATAAAAATATCCGGTAGTTATCAGCGACCCAACGAATCATGATTCCTTTGATGAACCCCGCTCATCCTTGCGGGAAGGCTTTCCAGTGAACAATCTTCCGATAAATCCAGCTTGTTGTTCCGCGCCGCTTGGGCGGAAGAATGCCGCGAGGATGTTCTCCAACCGTTCGGGGTCGAGACGTCGAAGCATCCTGCCGGAATGAGCAATGGAGATCGCCCCGGTTTCCTCGGAGACAACAATTGCGATGGCGTCACTGACTTCTGAGATCCCGAGCGATGCGCGATGCCTGAGTCCCATCTGACGTTCCGGCGTGCGATTCAAAATGCCGCTGGCAGATAGAGGCAGGACACAGGAAGCGGCGGCGATTTTAGAGTCAACGACGATGACACCGCCGTCATGCAGGGGCGTGTTCGGATAAAAAATTTGCAACAACAATTCCGGTGTCACTTTTGCATTCAATTGCACACCGGTTTGGATGAAATCGTCAAGATGATCCAATCTTTGCATGACGATCAGCGCCCCATGTTTGCGGGCAGAAAGCCGTGCCGCTGCTCCGACCACGGCTCGAATGGTCCCTTCGAATTCCTGGTTGGCGGGTTTGGCTCCCGACGGTAGAAAACTTCCGGCGCGGCCAATGCGTTCGAGGGTCCGCCGGATCTCTGGGGCAAAGATCACTGGCAGGGCAAGCAGCATCGCGGGAAGAGCATTTCGAGCAAACCAGGAGAAGGCAGGCAGTTCTACCAGGCTCGTGATGAAGGTGATGGCGACGATCAGCATGATCATTCCGCGCAGCAACGCCATAGCTTGTGTGTCTCTCAGTGAGTACAGCAGCACAAAAAAGATCAGCGTGACGAGCATGATGTCCAAAACGCTCAGCCAGCTGACACGCTGAAATATAAAAAAGAGATTGTTCAGAAATTCTGTCACAGATCGATGGGACGGGTTCGTCGTCGCGGCTTTCCGTGGCTCGTCCAAAACGAAACTGCCTCAGACGCCATTTCAAGAACCTCCATGAACCCCAGGGAGGTTCAGCCTAGATGGGACGCAGAACGCGATCCTGCCTTAATTGCTTAAAGAATAACACACTCCCTGCCGGGGCGGCTTCGAGGGCGGCTTCCTGCCACGGCTGAACGCCAAGACTATCGGGTGTGCGTTTTTCATAGCCAAGTTTTTGCCAGAGGGATTCCTGTCCTGCAAGAGGATCCAGGACGAACATCAACGAAGCCTCGCTTTGCAGCTCGCTCGATGCCGCTTCCACCCCTTTGATAAGTGCATTGAGTGCCTTGGCGGGGTCAATGTTATCTTCGATGAAGATATCAGTGGTCCGGGTTACCAGGTTTTCAACCTGCCAGCCTGCCACGCCTACTGGTTGGTCTCCCATTTGAAGGAGCATGTAGGCTTTGTCGCCAAAGCTCTCCATCACATCACTGGCACTCATATTGCGGGTACCTTTGCTCAGGCGATTGACCAGATTTGCAATGGCGGCGGCGTGTTTCGGCCTGCCGCGCTGCGTGGAAAGTTCACCACTCGGGGTTGGTTTAATGGATGCGGTATCGGCGGGAAGTTCTGCAACGCCGGGAACGATCTCCTTCCAAGCCTCGCTGACTTGCTTCCATAAATCGTCATACGAACCAGTGTTCGTTATGACCATGTTCGCCATTTTCACCTTTTGGTTTTGCGGCGCCTGTGCGCGGACTCGTTCCTGCGCCTGTTCTTGTGTGAAGCCGCGTTTCCGCATCAATCGCTCCACTTGTATGACCTCCGGCGCATTCGTCACCCAGATCGTATCACAGACCTTGCGCAGGTCGCCTTCCAGGAGTTTTATGGCTTCGATGACCACCACGTGTTGCCTAGCGCGTTGAAGTAACAGTTCCACTGCCTGGCGCACCAATGGGTGGACGATTTCCTCCAATTGCTTCATGGCTTCGGGGTCGCTAAAAACAAGATTGCCAAGTTTTTTGCGGTCGATCTCGCCCTCTCGATTAAGCAACCATTTCCCGAACCGATCGAGTACCTGCTGGTAACCAGGTGCGCCTTTGGCATATGCGCGATGGGTAAGTGAGTCGGCATCGATTGTATAAGCACCAAGATGCTCCAACATGCGGCGCACCACGCTTTTTCCAGTGGCAATGTTACCGGTGAGACCGATCACGAACTTTCCAGGCAGGTTGCTCAAGGGGGATTCCTTCTCGATGGAATGGGTTACATATCAATTTTAATGTCTTTTCCCGAAATGTCCACCTCTCTTGCCGTGTAAGGACTCAAATCTAAAGGGGTTTTAGAGTCCATACAAGATTTGAGTTGACTTCCCATCGCTCCACAGGTATCATGATTTCACTTCAGGCTGGTCGGGCAGTCGCGGTCCTGCGTTGACGGGATCGAGGAAAGTCCGCACTCCTATAGAGCACGGCGTCGGAGAGTACCCCGGGGTGGGGAAGCCGCCGAGAGGCGCGAACCTGCCGGAATGGGCCACAGAAACAAACAGCTCCGCAATTCGCGGAGTGATGGTGAAAAGGTGGTGTAAGAGACCACCGGCGTGCGCAGTAATGCGTACGGCCAGGTAACCCCCGCCGGGAGCAAGGCCAAGCAGGGACGATTTCGTCTGTGGACGATGGGAGGCTGCTCGTCTCCATACGCGCCCATCCCTCCTGTGGGTTGGGCCAGTCCCGGGTAGGCTGCATCGAGCGGAGCGGCGACGTTTCGCCCAGAGAGATGGCTGCACAGTGGCGCTTTGCGCCATGGACAGAATGCGGCTTATAGACCAGCCTGAAGCGCCTTTATCGTTATGCAGAACCAGAAACTTTCCGCCATTCTACAAATCCTCAGGATTAAAAATGAAAAACGCGAGACGATCCGACTCGCTGTAGGGGAATTGCTTGCCGATGAAGGTTCGATCCAAAGAGAATGGAGGGAACTGACCGAATCAACAATGTTTGCAAATACAAAATTACAAGTCCGCGTTATCCCGGCGGAGCAGCAATGCATGTGGTGTTTTCTAATCTACCATCCCAACCAGGGTGAAACAAAATGCCCTCAATGTCGCAGCGTGGGGGCGAAGATAATCCATGGGGAGGAATTCTATCTGGATGAATAAGATGGATCGTCTTTCCCTGGTGCTATCTGCCCTGGTGGCAATTCTAGCCTGCAATATCCCTTCCGCCTCGGCTCCGACCCCAGACTTGCTTGCCACTCTTTCAGCAGCCACCCCGCTGAAGGCGAATCCACCGATTCTTTCGTCTACTAGCGAGCCGACAGGGAAGATCGCCTTTGTCTGCCAGGTTTTTAAGGTTCAAGCTGCTAACCAGATATGTATCATCAATGCCGACGGCTCCGGTTTTCGGCGGTTGACCACGGATGACAATCATCAACATTACTATCCATCCTTGGCACCTGATGGAAAAAGCGTTGTTTATGCCGCATTTCGTGAGCCGAATATTTACGAGATCTACGAAATGAATTTAGAAAGTGGTGAAGTGAAGCAGCTCACCGACCGGCTCGGCAATCTCAATGGACCTGAGATCTCGCCAGATGGCTCGAAAGTTGTGTTCAAACTTTCCGCCACAAATTCGAACCAAATCTGGTTGATGAATCGCAATGGCGCCGATCCGCAACCTGTGCCCAATGCTTCCGGCTGGGACCCAACCTGGTCACCGGATGGTCAATTGATCCTATTCGCTTCCGACATGCAAGGGACGATCCAGCTTTATCGAATCAAGCTGGATGGAAGCGATCTGCTCAAGATCAGCAACCTGCCTGCGATACGAGGAAGAAGCGATTGGTCGCCGGATGGTTCGTTCATTGTCACCTATTCCGGTCAACCCTGGAATCGAGATGTTTTCATTATGAATGCAGACGGAAACAATGCACATATGTTGACGCCGACTGGTGGAAACTCACAAGGTCCGTCTATTTCGCCAGACGGTCAATGGGTTGTGTTCACTGCTTATTTTGATCTATATGGAAACGACCACGGATGCGAAATCTATATCATCCGTACTGACGGTACTGATTTGCGCCGATTGACGAATAATGATTATTGCGATTATCAACCCCGTTGGGGGTCGTAGTCGTTCTTTCTTTACGAGAGTGGCGTTCTTCCGCCCGAAGCAATCCCCATACTGAAAGAGATTGCTTCGCTGACGTTCGCAATGAAATAATATAAAAAGGAGAATCTCATGGACATTAAAGGTAAAGTGGTCATCGTTACCGGTGCTTCATCTGGAATTGGCGAAGCGACAGCCCGCGAATTCGGGCGGGAGGGAGCGTGCATTGTTCTGGCCGCGCGCCGTGTTGATAAGCTTGAATTACTCGCCAAGGATATCGAGTCAATGGGCACGCAAGCTCTGGTCGTTCAAGCCGACCTATCGAAACTGGAAGATATTCAAAACCTCGTGTCTCAAACCCTGGGTAAATTTAGGCGTATCGATGTGTTGGTGAATAACGCCGGCTTTGGGCGGCTTGACTGGCTCGAGAACCTTGACCCAGTCAAGGACATTCAAGCGCAGATCGACGTCAATGTGATGGGCGTCATCCAAACGACAAGGCAGGTTTTACCGGTTATGCTCAAACAACGGGGTGGTAGTATTGTCAATATGTGCTCGATGGCGGGTTTGGTTGGCACGCCTACATATACGATCTATGCCGCATCAAAACATGCGGTGCATGGATTCTCTGAAGCTTTGAGGCGGGAGGTGAAACCCTGGGGCATTGATGTTTCCCTCGTTTACCCGGGCGGGGTTGTGACAGAGTTTACCCAGCACGCCGGCATCAAGCGTAAAACCAAAGCCACAACGCCCAAGTTCATGTTGTTGACAGCTGACCAGGTAGGGAAAGCTGTGGTAAAACTGGTGCGCCATCCACGCCGAATGTACATCATTCCCTGGCTTTGGAGCCTCACGGTTTTCATGAACCGCTTTCTTCCCGGGCTGGTGGATTGGACTACTATCAGGAATTTCACGATACCCGAACGCGCGGATGAATTAAATCAGAAATAAAAATTGCCATGGAGGGCAGTGTTGTATGGGATTTCTATCCAACCTTTTTGGTCCCGCGGTGTCAACGATCACCGTTGAAGAGTTGAACGAGAAACTAAAATTTGGGAAACATCCGCTTGTTCTGGATGTTCGTCAGCCGGACGAGTTCCGCGCCGGGCATGTCACTGGAGCAAAGTTAATTCCGCTCAATGAATTGCATAAAAAGATAACCGATTTGCCAAAGGGCCGCGAGATCGTTTGTATTTGTGCCTCCGGGAATCGCAGCACCTCTGCTGCAAAAATGCTGGCAAAAGAAGGGTTCAATGTGCTTAACGTCCAGGGCGGAATGCTGGCATGGCGGAGGGCGAAATTGCCGGTGCAAAAATAATAAGCAAAGCTCGTATCGAAAATGAGTTTTTAGGAGGGGGTTTTCTAAAAAAATAGGACGTAGCTCCATGTTTCACTTGGTAGCGCAGGTGAAACATGGACTTCTTAATCCTTTTCCGTGTGCTTCATGGTTTGCGCATCTCAGATTCACGCTTTAAATATTGGCTTAGTTATATTTCTTCACGAACCTTTCTCTGCTTTCAGATCTTTCAAATTTAATTGGTAGTTCACCCTGCCATTGTATTCGTTTGGCTCGTAGCTAAAAAGGATATCTACTCGGGGCGGCATGGATTTATGCCAATCGCCAAGTTTGAAACCGATGGCATCGTGGATAACTCCCTTTGCATCTTCCAATGTCAGTTTCAAGTGCTTGCCATCAGAGCCGACAATGCGCGAACTTTTGATCTTGACACCTCGTGCCACGAAAACTGCATCACGGTTCCCGTACCCTGTCGGTTCAAGATATTTGAGCCCCCTCTCGTAGACCTCGGGCCGCATTTCGGAAAGATCCACTTCCGCGTCTGCAGTCAGTGTGGGCTTGAGTTCTGAACTGGAAAGCTTTTCTTCGGCGAGGTTTTTTAAACGTGAAACCAATTCCGGAAGGTTTTCGTTCCGAACTGTGAAACCTGCTGCTGCTGCGTGACCGCCGTGGCGCACGAGCAAATCCGCGCATTGGTCGAGTGCATCAGTGATGTGAAATTCAGGGATCGAACGGCATGAGCCTCGTGTCTCATCTGCACCTTTTGATGCAACGATTGCGGGCCGATAAAACTTTTCAGTGAGCCGTGATGCGGCAAGCCCAACCACGCCGGGATTAAAATCTTCCTCGGCTGCGAACAACAGGAAGGCATCGGGGTCATCGGCAAGGGCGATCTCTTCGGCGCGGGATTGCATGTCCCGGGTAATTCGTTGCCGCTCCTTGTTTTGCATATCCAATTGCTGGGCAAGTTCGCCTGCGCGAAAAACATCGGTTGTGGTCAATAGTTCGAATGCTGCCAGGGCTTCTTTCAATCTTCCGGCTGCATTCAAGCGCGGTCCAAGCATGAACCCGATGTGGCCAGCATTGATCTTCCTGAGCGTCACTTCCGAAACAGCTGCAAGTGAGAATAATCCCTGCCGTGTCGTCTGCTGCATCTGACGTAGTCCTTTTTTGACGAGCACACGATTTTCGCCAACAAGTGGAGCGAGATCTGCGACGGTTCCGAGGGCAACCAAATCAAGTAAGGAGTTTAGGGTAGCGAGATGCGAGTTATTTTGCCCATTGTTCAAAAAAGCTTCGGCGATTTTATACGCAATTCCCACACCTGCCAGGTCTTTATCAGGGTATTGGTCGCTAAGCCGTTTAGGGTTGATGACGGCGTGGGCTGGGGGAAGGTGATCATCGTCCGGGTGATGATGGTCGCTGACGATCAAATCCAAACCCAGGCTTTTTGCATAAGCCGCCTCATTTGGAGAACGGATGCCGCAGTCCACTGTAATGACCAATTTGACCCCGGTTGATTTCAATTCGTCTAGGGCGTTGTTGTTTAAGCCGTAGCCCTCATCAAAACGATTTGGTATGTAACCTCGCACATCAGCGCCGAGGAATTTTAATGCTTCGACGAGCAAAGCCGTCGCAGTGACGCCATCCACGTCATAGTCCCCATAGACCGCGATCGGCTCATTGCTCTTGACCGCAAATTGGATCCGATCGACGGCTGCATGCATATCTGTCATCTGAAATGGGTCTGTGTTTACGATCGGCTCCCCACGCAGAAAGGCTCGGGCAGAAGCATCGTCGGCGAAGCCGCGGTTGAACAGGATTTGACGAAGAAGCGGTGGAAATGCAGATAAGGCTAAATCTGCTTCCGGCGTGATCTGAGGCGAGATGTTCCAGTGTTTTTCCTGTGCCATGTTGGTTATGTGAGTATAAACGAGTCCCATTTTGCAAGGAAGGGTGATATTACCCGATGGTGGGGCGGGTATAATTTGGTGAGGAGATTATTATGAGAGAGCTAGCACCTGATGAAAAATTGTCCACCGTCTTTATCTACACCCAGTCATCTTTGATTCGCGGGGATATTATCTTTAGAGAGAGTATGCGTGTGAGCATTTGGTTGCGGACTCAAGGCGTACCGAATTTTATCCATGTGTTGAAGGCAAATATCATTCAATTGGCAGGGTCTCCGCCGAGAACGTATACGAAAGAAGAGGTGTTCGTTCCAACTGCGGAGGTCATTGGTTTTCACCTTGCGCCACCTGCGCGAGATCCCGTTGATTATGATTCCACTGAGACGAACCGGCGAATGCTTTCCATTCATGCGCTTGCAGGGTCATTCGAGATTAAATCTCTTTTGCGAGTTTCGACAGCCACCGATATCGCTGCGGGACTCGATGTTTTGAATACGACCTGGATGTCACTGTATGAGGCGGAAATTTCCAATCCATATGTTCCCCAGCTCAATTTGAGTGTCCCCATGTTGCTTGTACGGCCGAACAAGGTCATGATCGGGCTGTTATAAACAAATTCAGGCATCTTTGTATTATGAACAATTTGACACTGACTACACCTGCGTTGTTGTTCCCGACGATTTCCCTGTTGATTCTTGCGTATAACAACCGGTTTACAACGCTTGCCACCATCATCCGCGCCTTGTATGATCGCTATCACGACACTCAGGACGATAACCTTCTTGCGCAGATCGATAATTTGCGTAAGCGTGTGTACTTGATCCGTAACATGCAGATAGTGGGTATTCTTAGTTTGCTCATGTGTGTTGTCAGTATGATGGCAATTTTTGCTGGATGGATGCAGGGAGGTTCGTGGAGTTTTGGGATTGCCCTCCTTCTTATGCTTGTTTCGCTTGGAGTGTCACTGTGGGAGTTGACTCTCTCTGTAGGAGCGTTGGACCTTTTGTTGACCGACCTCGAAGGTGGCGATGGGCTATCCAATGGTTGATAGATCTGGCCGACTCAACGAACCGCCTTGTTATTGGGAGGATTAGAGGTTCCTCTTGAACATCATTTATAATCAGCCTGATGTTCGAGTTTCAGATTACTGCAAAAAATGCCCGGGCACGGACGGGGGTTTTTAAGACGCCCCACGGCGACCTAATCACGCCCGTCTTTGCTCCTGTGGGGACGCAGGCAACAGTTAAGACCCTTACCCCTGAGCATCTCAAGGAAATTAAAGCCTCTCTGGTTTTGAGCAATACTTATCATCTTTATTTGCGCCCAGGGGACGAACTTGTCCGTGATTTAGGTGGTTTGCATAAGTTCATGCAATGGGGCGGTCCCATGCTGACGGATTCAGGTGGTTTCCAGGTGTTTTCCCTTTCTCAAACCCGCAAAGTTGATGATGACGGCGTTACATTCAAGAGTCATATTGATGGTTCGACGCATCGTTTTACACCAGAAAAATCCATCGCCATACAAGAAAACCTCGGTGCGGATATCATCATGGCGTTCGATGAATGTTCCGACCCCAACGACCGGGCTTATATCAAGGAGGCAATGGAACGTACTCATCGTTGGGCGGAGCGATCTCTTAAATCAAAATCGCGGCCGGATCAGGCTCTGTTCGGTATTGTTCAAGGGGGGGTAGATCCGTTGCTTAGAGGGGAGTCTGCAAAATTCATTGCGTCTCTGGATACCCCTGGCATTGCTGTAGGCGGGCTTTCTGTTGGCGAGACCAAACAGGAAATGTACGACACCCTTGATGTTGTTACCCCACTGCTGCCGGAAGCCAAGCCGCGCTACCTGATGGGAGTGGGAACACCGGAAGACCTGATCAATGGCGTGCTGAGAGGAGTCGATATTTTCGACTGTGTCCTGCCAACAAGGCTGGCTCGCCATCATTCCGCATTCGCGCCGGAAGGACGCCTCAATTTGATGAACGCGTCCTATTCAAGGGATGAACGGCCTATTGAGGATCGATGCGATTGCTATGCCTGTAGAACTTTTACAAGGGCGTATATCCGCCACCTGATCGTGGCAAAAGAGATGCTTGCTGGGACGCTGATCTCGATCCATAACCTTCGTGCCTTGATCAGACTGATGGAGCAAATTCGAGTTTTTATTGGAGACGGTTCGTTTGAAGCTCGCGCACCGGGTTTGCTGAAACAATGGGCGAATAATGCAAAACGTTTTGGGAATGGAGATAGGTAATTGAACATAATTCATGCGGTAGTCCTTGGCATCGTTCAAGGATTGACGGAGTTCGTTCCGGTTTCTTCTACAGCACATTTATTTATTGCCAGTAGTGTGCTTGGGCTGACTTCAGATGCGCACCTCTTTGCTTTCAATGTGATCGTTCAGTTGGGTACAGTTGCAGCTTTATTGCTTTTCTTTTGGCAGGATATTTGGATGATCACAAAGGCTTTCTTTGAAGGGATTGTGCATCAAAAGCCGTTCGAAGATTTTTACTCTCGTCTTGGGTGGCTCGTCATCCTTGCCACCATCCCGGCTGGAATATTGGGATTGATGCTGAAACCTTTCGTTGAAAGCATGTTTGGGGATCCTCTGTTGTGGGCAGGTGTTCGTTTGTTCTTCACTGCCTTACTGCTGGCGGCTGTAGAATACTTCGATAAAAAAAGCCGCACACTGGAATCAGCAACCTGGCTCGATGCGCTG
>CAZYLM010000026.1:0-20984 GCA_964648645.1 uncultured Anaerolinea sp. | reverse complement strand
TCATTCCTATTTGCCGAATTTGGCACCTGAACTTTCGTTTGGTTGCCGAAGCGTCAAAGGGTCGGTCCCTCAGCTTCTCTGGATAAGAGCGAATACTTAATTTCGCGCGGTTATATCAGGCGAAACCGAATGTGTCAAGCCTGCAAAACCTATTACCATATTCCCCTTGCCAGCCATGCAATTTGGACGTATATTCTCACATAATTTTAATGGTTGAAGAATGTTCTTCGAAAAATCTGTAATCTGTCCCATTACAGTCGGTAGAGACAACGACCTTCAAATATTGGATGGTCTGATTTTGCTTGCCACTGAGGGCCGGGGGCAGATTGCTCTGATCTCCGGCGAGTCGGGGATCGGTAAAACACGGTTCGCGAAAGAAGCCGAGACTCGTGCTTCCCAACTTGGGTTGGTCTTACGGGGGAGTTGTTTCCAGACTGAGAGTGCCCAACCGTATGCTCCCCTGATCGATCTATTTCGATATTATCTTTCAACTCATTCCGAAGACGAAATAAAGCAGACTCTCAATCCTTACGCTGCTTCATTCGTTCGGTTGATGCCGGAATTGGGCGTGTATTTTCCGGGAGTTGCGCCCGTCCCAACACCAGACCCAAAGATCGAAAAGCAGCGGACGTTTCAATCACTGACACATGCGCTGACTGATTTTGCAAAACGCACACCCTTGGTCGTTATCATCGAAGATCTCCACTGGAGCGATACTGCCAGCCTTGAATTCCTTTCGCTGCTGGCTCAGCGGATCGCACCTCTCTCCATCCTTCTGGTTTTTACGTACCGGAGTGATGAGATCAACCCTGAGTTGACCCATTTCCTTGCCGAACTTGACCGCAGCCGCCTTGGGACGGAATTCACCCTGAAGCGGTTGACCGTTTCAGATGTGGATCTCATGCTGCGAACCATCCTCAGCCTCGATACGCCGGTCAGCCAGGAATTCATGGATGTGGTGTTCCCGTTGACGGAAGGGAATCCTTTCTTCATCGAGGAGATTCTAAAATCCCTGATCACCGAAGGGGATGTTTTCTTCGCCAATGGCGAGTGGGATCGGAAGGAGATCAGCCAGCTTCGGATTCCGCGTACGATTCAGGATGCCGTTCAGCGTCGTACACAAAAACTGGATGAACCAACGTTTCGGGCACTGATTATGGCTTCGGTTCTTGGCAGGCGGTTTAATTTCCGCCTTCTGCGGGATATCCTGCAGGTGGACGAATCAGAATTGATGGAAAGCCTCAAGCAAATGACCCAGGTGCAATTGGTCGTTGAAGAGACAGCGGATATTTTTGCCTTTCGACATGCACTGACCCGTGAGGCAGCCTATTCCAATATGATGCTTCGGGAACGGCAGGGATTGCATCGGATGGCAGGCGAGGCCATGGAACGCTTGTTTTCGGCCAGCCTTTCGTCTCATTTCGCCGATCTTTCGTATCACTTCTTCACCGCGGAAGAGTGGAACAAGGCGTTCGACTATTCGTTGAAGGCGGGTGACCAGGCTTGTGAATTCTACGCCCCGCGTGAGGCGATCGTTTTTTACTCGCGTGTATTTGTAGCCGCCCGCCAGCTCAACCGTGAGATCGAGCCTGAGCTGCTTATCCTGCGAGGCCGCGCCTATGAAACCATGGGGGATTTCAAGTCGGCCCTCGATGATTTTGAGCAGGCTATAAAAATCGCGCGACAATTAAAAAATGGAATGGTGGAATGGCAGACATTGCTCAGCCTTGGGCAGCTTTGGACCGGGCGTGATTATCAGCGTACTGGTGAATATTTCAAACAGGCCGAGGCGGTTGCACAAAAACTTCAAGACGCCAAACTACGAGCATTAAGTTTGAACCGGCTGGGGAACTGGCATGTAAATATCGGTCAGACGGGGAAGGGTCTGGAACTCCATCGCGAGGCATTGGATATCTATAAACAAGCCCAGGATGAAAAGGGGATGGCTGAATCGTATGATCTGATGGGTATGGCGGTCATGCATCATGGCGATCTGTTCACGTCCTTTGATGAATATCAGCAAGCCATCAAATTGTTCCGCACGCTCGACGATAAATATGGCTTGGTCTCCTCCCTGACGGGTTCGATAAACACCTTCACCTGGAATGAGACCAATTTTGTTCCCCCAATAACGCAGCAGGAAAATTATCGCATGTCCATGGAGGCGTTGGAGCTGACACGGCAAACCGGCTGGACGGCCGGCGAGGCTTTTGTCGAATGGTCCATTTCCCTCAACCTGGCAGGTCGTGGATTTTTTGAAGGAGCGATCAGCCATGCATCCGAGTCTCTTCGGATCGCAACCGAGATCGGACATCGGCAGTGGATCATCGCTGCACAGAACGCCATGGGATATGTTCATTTGTTGATGTTCCAGGCTGACAGTGCAACTCAATGGTTTGAACTGGCGCTGGCATTTG
This sequence comes from uncultured Anaerolinea sp., assembly GCA_964648645.1. Taxonomy (GTDB): domain Bacteria; phylum Chloroflexota; class Anaerolineae; order Anaerolineales; family Villigracilaceae; genus Villigracilis. The sequence continues at coordinate 18,567 of CAZYLM010000026.1, read as the reverse complement.
CTGAAAAACTTGGTTCCGCATGGTGGACGGGGGGAATCTCTGCCAATCTGGCTGGGGCATATCTTTTGAACAAGGACCTGTCCCGTGCCAACAAGCTTCTTGATGCCGGTCTTCAGGGCTTAAAAGGCGATATCACGCTTGCAAAACAGAGAATGCTGTGGGCAAAAGGGAATCTTTTGGTGCAGGAAGGAAAGCCCAAAGAGGCGATGAAGATCGTCGATGAGCTTTTTATGCTGCGGACGAATGGATCGACAACGCAGCCGATACCTTACTTGTTGAAGCTCAAAGGACAGGTACTAGCTGCATTAAAGCAGGAGAAGAAAGCCCTCCAAGTCTTGGAGGAGGCGAAGCAAGGGGCGCTCGAGCGTGAGGCACTACCCTTGCTCTGGCAGATCCATGCCTTGTTGGGCTGGCTGCATCAAGGCTTGAAAGATGGGAAATCAAGTGAGGTGGAATTTGGAAATGCGCGCCAAATCCTGCAGACCTTGAGCGCGAATATCGAAGACGAACTTATGCAGCAACAGTTCATGGACCGGGCATTGGAACTCCTGCCAAAGGAGAAGGTGCTGACAAAACGCCAAAGCGAAGCAGAAAAATACGGAGGACTGACAACTCGGGAACGGGAAGTGACGCGGTATTTAGCACAGGGAAGATCGAATCGGGAGATCGCAGAGGCACTTTTTCTGAGCGAGCGTACGGTTGAAAATCACGTTGCAAATATATTGAATAAACTTGGTTTTGATTCGCGCGCCCAGGCTGCCGTTTGGGCAGTGGAAAAGGGATTGGTATAGGCACCTGCACAATACGAGTACGGGAGAGATAATCATGCTGGATCGTGCTTTTCCATCCTTTAGAGATTGGCGAGTCAGACTGCGGCGAAACCGGGACGTGCTGTTTGAAGATTGGCTGTTGAACGAATCCCTTCAAGATGCCTGGCGTGCCCGCGTTCTTTCAGTTTTGAGCCTGATCTTCATCTTCTTTGCTGGCTTGAACGGTGGTCTCGCCCTCAAGACCTACTATGATTTTCCCGAGTATCAGGTCTGGCAATATAAATTGTTGATCGCCACAGCATGGTTGTGGGCGGTCTTGATGCTTGTAGGTTGGTGGTTTGCGCGCCACGGGCAGGCGCAAAAATCCGTATACATTATGCTTGTTTTGTTCCTGATCGGGCCCACCGGCTTTGGCGGGATTGGTATCAAAGGGTTTGGGGTCTTCTACAACATAGCCCTCCTGGTGTTGTCCATCTTGTTTGTTTCCTTATTATCGAAACCCGAAAAACAACAGAGTTTGATCGTTATCATCGTTATGGCGTGGTCGGGGTTTATCCTCTTTCAATATCTGTTTGATGCCGCGATCAGAACCCCCATCCCACCCTTAATGAAAGCGATTGGACCGGGTGCAGTTGCAAGCACAGCAATTTTTTACGTCATCTTGATGTTACAGTTTTACCGACTGTCTGTGCCGAACAAGATTCTGATGGCATTTCTCACAGGCTTACAAATAGCCCATCAGGTGGTCATGACGTATATAGGGAACAAACTGGTGGCTTATCTGGCGTATCCGGTGTTTGTCCAGTTCATGCAGGACTTCCAGTATTTGCTTTATTTTTTGATCGGTGCGATCACGCTGGCTATGTTGTTTGTCACTCGCGCCATTTCCAGCCCTTTGACGCAGCTGACCCAAACCGCGGTTCGCGTCAAAGAAGGTGACTTGAATGTGCGGGCTGACTTAACATCCATTGATGAGATCGGCGAACTCGCGAAAGTCTTCAATCAGGTCATTGCGCGCTTGGGTGGCACTCTCGATGGCTTGGAGCAAACCGTGGCGGAACGCACCCGGGAACTGAATAAAGCGGTGGAAGAACTCAAACGTGTGGATGACCTCAAAAATCAATTTCTGGCTAGTATGAGCCATGAATTGCGGACGCCCTTGAACGCCATCATCAATTATGTGGCGATGGTGGCGGACGGAATGATGGGTGACGTGAATTCGGAACAAAAGGAATTGCTCGATGGGGCGGAAAAGAGTTCTCGTCATTTACTTCATTTGATCAATGACGTGCTTGATATCAGCAAGATCCAGGCGGGCAAGTTGATCCTTTTCATGGAGGATAATGTCGATATTCATACGGAAATGGAAACCAGTTTGAATATTGCCAGCGCAATGATCCTGAGCAAACCTCTTCAGATCGTAAAAGAAATCCCATCTGAATTGCCCCGCATTTCTGCAGATCGGCGTCGTGTCCGGCAGATCACATTAAACCTGCTGAGCAATGCGATTAAGTTCACAGATGAAGGGCAGATCTGCCTTCGGGCAAAAATTGTCGATAACGAGGTCGTTATTTCAGTGATCGATTCGGGCCCGGGAATATCACAAGACGCCCAGGCAGTGATATTCGAGCCGTTTACCCAAACAAAGGACGGGATCAAACTGGAAGGGACAGGGCTGGGTTTGCCGATCTCTCGAACCCTCGCCTATTTGCATGGCGGGAGGTTGTGGGTTGAAAGCGAACCGGGCAAGGGGGCGGCATTTCATTTTTCACTCCCGATCGTCCGGAAGGGGAATCCATGACCAGCCCCGATCTAAAAGATTATCCCATTTTGTACCTTGAAGACGACCCTGCAAGCCGGAAGGTCATGAAGGTCACGCTCGAAAGAGGCGCCGGGATCGTTAATTATGCAATATTCGATAACAGCCTGGACTTCATGGAGCGCTTGAAGGCATTGGCATTCACCCCAGTCATCTTTTTGATCGATATACACGTGCCGCCTTACGATGGTTTTGAAATCCTCCAAATGTTGCGCGCTGCCCCTGAGTATCGATCTGCAACCGTCATAGCGCTGACTGCCAGTGTAATGAATGAAGAAGTGAGAAAATTACGGGCGGCCGGTTTCGATGGGGCGGTCAGTAAACCCATAGATCATCGGACCTTTCCCTCCCTATTAAAGCGCATCGTCGCCGGGGAATCTGTGTGGAGCATTTCATGACAGCAAAGGAAAAGGAATGAGCAATTCAGTTTTGAAGGACAAGCGGATATTTCTGGTCGAAGATGATTTTGTGAACATTCACATTTTTACTAAAGTGCTTGCCAGGCACAGCGCCGAGGTGTTTCATGACGCCTTGGGATTCGGCATTGTGAAGGAGATACTCGAAAAGCTGCCGATTGATTTGATCGTGGTGGATATCATGTTGAAAAAAGGTCAAAATGGTTTCGATGTCCTGGACAAAATAAAGGAGGATCCAAGACTGAGGAGTATCAAGGTGATCGCGACCACGTCGTTAGATCCCGAGATCCTCATTCCCAAAGCGCGCGATGCAGGGTTTACCGGATTCATAGGGAAACCAGTCGATGCGAGAGAACTTCCGGAGTTGTTGGAAAGAGTCCTCAAGGGTGAATCGGTCTGGATCGGGAATGAGCTCTGATCAGACAGCGAGAGTGAAATTGAGTACTTCATACATAATAAAATTAGGTATTCGGACGGGTGACATCCGGTCGAGTTTGTTTTTTAATTCGCCCTGAAACAAAGTCATACATTTTATTTTCAGGAGTAATATATGCCAAAATTTGAAACGTCGATCCTTATTTCTGCCAGGCAGGAAGCTGTGTGGAAAATCCTCTCGGATGTTGCCAGGTGGCCCGAATGGCTTCCCACCATAACCAGCCTTGAACCGCTTGATGGCGCTCCGCTTCAGGTCCGCGCCCGTTATAAGATTCTTCAACCCAAGCTTTCGCCTGCGACCTGGGTGGTCACTGAATTGGACCCGCCCCGACGGTTCGTATGGGAATCCCGGAGGCCGGGTGTTGTATCTGCGGGGGACCATGTTATCGAAAAAATGGATGATGAAAACGTCAGGGTGACTTTACGGCTGGAATTTACAGGGTTTCTTTCTGGTTTGGTCGCGTCCATGTTTGGGTCTCTGACCCAGGGCAACATCGAGAAGGAGGCCCAGACCCTAAAACGGATGGTGGAAAATTAATAACAAATATTCTGGCAGGGGGGCGAATTACGCCCACCACACCCTGCCGGGGGTGTAAAAAACTAAGTACTCCGAAAGATCGATTTTAGGTACTTTCCACGATGGCATGCCATCGTGGTTTTGTTTTAATGCGGCACATAGGAGATACAAAAATGGATTTAGAGACCGCAAAACTACACCTGAATTTTGCCGAGATCAATGCCCCGGCAATGAATGGGCTTGCTTCGAAAGTGATCTTCAGGGAATTTACCGGGCAGCACGAAAATTTTCGTTCAGCCATCTCATGGTTCTTCGAGCACGGATATATGGATGAAACCTTTCGTTTTATAGGGACGCTAATCCCTTATTGGATGAGAACCGGACGAATTGAGGAAGGGCTTGCCTTGTTGGAAAAAGTCCTCTCAAAACCGGGAGGCAGCAATACCCTCCGTGGACGCGCCAGTTTCGACGCAGGTTATTTGCTCTTCTGGAAGGGCGAGTATGAGCGGGCAGGTCAAATGCATTCGGATGCCCTCGCTCTCGGTCGCCGCGCTAAAAACCCGACGGTCATTGCCATGGCACTGACTGGATTTGCCCGAATTTCATTGAAATCCGACCTGGTTGAAGCTCGGCGGTATTGTCTTGAAGCGCTGGATGTCACCAATGGCACACAGGATCAGCTTGGCCGCTCCAATGCGATCCATGTGTTGGGCGTTGTCGCCCAAATGATGGGAGACCTCACCGAAGCCCACCGATTGATGAAGCAGAGGATCAAACTTGCCCAAAAACTTGGAAACTATGCCGTCGTCAGTTCGGAAATGGGTAACCTTAGTATGGTGGAACGCCAGTTGGGTAATCTCGATGAAGCTGAGGCGTTGTCACGCCAGGCTCTGGAGATCGATTATCAACGTGGAGACGAATTAGCCATCCCCTGGAAGGTGAACGGTTTGATCAGTGTGGCAGTGGATCGCGAAGCTTATAAACATGCCGCCATCTTGATCGGGATCGCGGATACTGCCATGAAAATCTCAGGCGGGCAGTGGCCGCCTGATGAATTTATCCATTATGAACACTCTGTCGCTGCCTTGGAGAAAGAAATGGGATTTGAGTTGTTCGAAAATTTCCGCAGACAGGGGCGCCGAATGGCGTTTCCACAAGCGATGGATTATGCGCTTTATTCAACATCGGACATGCTCAAGATTCCCGCATAAAAACCTTTGTTCGTTTACCGAAATAATCTCGGTCGGAAAAAATTTTATAAATTCATAGGAGTAAGAAATGAAAACCAAGATCAAATTGTACGTTCCCCTACTTTTCGTGGTCGTGTCGATGCTGGCATGTAATTTACCGGCCACGCAGCAACCCGCCACGGAAACGCCCGATTATGTGGCAACCCTCACTGCGATCCCTCTCCTTGCGGGAACGCCAACCCCGGTTACACCAACCGCAACGGTATGCCAGCCAACCATTACAACGAATCAGGATTCAAACGTGCGCAAGGGACCCAGTCAGGCGTATGACAAACTCGGCTACCTCCCGCAGGGTTCCTCCGCACCTCTGGCAGGGAAAAGCCCGGATGGTACCTGGTGGTACATCCAATTTGCAGGTGGCGAGAATGGATATGGCTGGATATCCGGCGCCATCGTAACGGCGAATTGCTTACCGACAACCATTGCTGTGATAGCTCCGCCGCCTCTGCCCGTGTCGCAGCCCAAGAAGACGAAGACGCCCAAGCCGTCTGATAATAACAACAACAATCCTACGGCGACTCCGACCCAGCAATCTCAGCCGAATAACAATCCGACGGCAACTCCAACCCAGCAATCCCAACCGAATAACACGGGTGAGGTGCTCTTTAAATTGGAGTTTGGTTCGGTCTGGTATTGTGGTGCGCAGCCCATGGTAAGCGCCAAGATCTATAACATTGGCTCGACTCCCATCGAATCGACCATGTCCAGTGTGGAGGCGAAGGGAACCTATATCAACACCACAGGCAACGCCAATAACTCACCTTTCAAGTCTTCGGGTACGGAATCCGAGCCTAACTGCACGCAGACTACGGGCGGCCAAAGCTCACTGGCTCCCAATGGGAATGGCTTTATCCACATTAGTATCGCTTCTGTCCCCGCCGCAGGGACGCAAGGGTTCCTGTATGTTGAGGCTTGTTCGGATAACAATCACAACGGGAAGTGCCTCGGCCAGTTTGTCAATTTCAATTTCTAATATCTCTCCAGTCAATTGAAAGGCTTGTAATCAATTGACTGGAAAATAGAAAAACAATAAGGAGAAAAATATGTCCACCCATATCGTTCGGGATTTATTGAAGGGTGTCATTCAGTATTACACCCAAAACCCAGAGCAAGCCATATCCGAAGATAAACCGGCAATGGCGGTCCTTGTGGACGGCTTGCGTAGCAGGGCGTCGAATGAAAACGGGTTTGAGGTATTCAGCGATATGCCAAAAGCGATTGGTGGTAGGGCGACTGCCCCGACCCCGGGTTGGCTATTTCGAGCTTCATTAGCCAATTGTGATGTTGTTATGATTGCCATGCGAGCCGCTGAATTGGGGATCGAATTGACAACCCTGGAAGTTACAGTTAGCAGCACGTCAGACGACCGAGGCTTATTGCAAATGGACGATTCGATTCATGCAGGTCCCCTCAATGTTAGCATCCATGTAAGGCTTGGTGCTCGGAACGCCACTGAGGAACAACTCAAGGCTATTGTAGCGTGGGCTGAAAGGCACTCGCCTGTTGGAGATATCATCACCCGGGTTGTGCCGCTCGAGGTCAGGGTGGATGTAGTGTGAGAAAAAGAAACATATACCAGACAATATTGAATCAGCGCCCCTTCCCAGTTGCGGGTTTGCTTTAACGACCCTGCCGATCCAGGATGTAAAAAAACAGCATCAAATAAAGCAAGGAAAAAATGATCAATTCCATGCACCACCCGAATCGGACTATAAACCATAGCCCAGTAACGTTACCCTGGCTTATGTCTGGTGGGTGAGGGGATCTCTGCCAAGCAGCACTCTCTTTCGACACTAATCGAAAGGGAGTGCTCTCTTACATGGACGGATGGGGCTTGGCTTTTTACCAGAAGATCCCAAATGAGTAAAAACTAGGTACTGTAATTCCGAAACCTGAGTACTTTCCACGATGGCAAACCATCGTGGTTTTGCTTTAATGGGCACATCGATGCAGAACGCTTTCTGCAATTTTTATAAATGATTAGGAGAAAAAAATGAGCATATTAACTTTGGAAAGACGCGATGAAATGGCACCTGAAATGGCCGCGTTGAAAGTGCGTCTCAAAGCCACCTGGGAAGCAGGCGATTATGGACACTTTGCCACATATATGTTGCCCGGCGCATTGGACTTCCTCTCTCGCGTCACGGTTGAACCTGGAATCCGCATCCTCGATGTGGCTTGCGGTGCCGGGCAGACGGCGATCCCCATGGCTCGCGCCGGTGCGAAGGTGACCGGGATCGACCTCGCTGCAAATTTGGTTGATCAAGCCAGGGCTCGCGCAAAGGCTGAAAACCTGGATGCCCACTTTGACGAGGGCGATGCGGAATCGCTTCCGTATGATGATGCATCCTTCGATATGGCCATCAGCCTGATCGGTGCCATGTTTGCACCCCGTCCTGAATTGGTCGCGACCGAGTTAAAGCGAGTGACCCGCCCAGGCGGCAAGATCATCATGGGCAATTGGACCCCCAGTGGTTTTGTGGGGCAGATGTTCAAGGTCATGGGCAAACACGTGCCCCCCTCCCCCCTCATGACGCCTCCCGTGAAGTGGGGCGACGAAGAGACCGTCCATGAAAGGTTTGGAGACGGCTTCTCGCATCTAAAGGTCAGCCGCTATCTGTACCCCTTCAAGTATCCATTTCCCCCTGCAGGTGTGGTCGAATTCTTCCGTCAATATTACGGTCCGACCTTCAAAGCCTTTGCAGTACTTGAAGGCGAGAAGCAGGCTGCCCTGAGAAGTGAGTTGGAAGAGCTCTGGGAGGCATATAACACTGCCACAGACGGCTCCACAAGCGTGATGTCTGAATATCTTGAGGTGGTTGCCGTGCGGGCGTAGCAAACTCGCAACGTGAAAAAGGGAGCATCGAAAAAATATTGGAGATGCTCCTGACTGAACTTTAGAAATGTCAAAAAGAGGATCGAAATGAATCAACCAAAAGGGTATGTAGACACGCAATACTTGCAGACCACAGCCACCCTGTTGCAGGAATTCAAGCAGCGTAGTTACGAGTGGATGCGTATTCAGCCGGGGCATGTGGTTTTGGACGTCGGCTGCGGGCCAGCTTCTGACACGTTGGCGCTCGCCGGGTTGGTCGGACCTCACGGGCGGGTATCTGGACTAGACCATGACCCGGAAATGGTTGCCGAAGCGGAATACCGCGCCATGCAAGCGGGAGTCAGTAGTTGGGTCAGCCATCGGCAAGGATCGACGGATGAACTTCCCTATCCTTCCAATCACTTTGACTCCTGTCGCAGCGAGCGAGTCTTTCAGCATTTGAAGAATCCGGTGCTGGCATTGGAAGAGATGACGCGGGTGACAAAACCCGGCGGCAGGATCGTGGTGTGGGATGCGGATTGGGGAACTCTGACCATAGATACAGATGAGGTCGAAACCGAACGGAAACTGGTTCGCCTCATGACCGAGATCACAGTCAACAATGGATACTCCGGGCGAAGGTTGTTTCGGATGTTTAAACAACGTTCACTGACCCGGGTGGTCTTTGAAGCAAATACCATGTTCTTTGATGATTATGAATTACTCCGGACCATCGTCGGCTTTGACCATGTGGAAAGTGAGGCCCTTGCAATGGGCGAGATTTCAAAAATGGAACTGGACCGTTGGCATAAAAGCCTTGAAGAGTCAGACCGCGCAGGCAGTTTCTTTGGCAGCGTTAACGGTATTTTGATCGCTGGGGAAAAACCGGCGATGTAACTACAACACTTATTGGTATGGAAAGTTTTTTAGAAAGGAAATGATTATGAACGGAATTCGCTCTTCCCTGGATGATCGACAGATCATTTTGTATACGAAGTCCCGAACGAACGAGATCCTGCGGGTGATCCGGCAGGAACACATGGTGAAGGATGCCGGGTTGGGCAGGTCCAACTTTTATAAAGTGAAGACCCTGGCGTTGGGCGTTTTGATCTTGAAGATTCTGGTTGCCTCCATCTTCATCTTCATGATGAACTGAAAATTCCAGATCAAACTAATTTATCTGTAGAAATAAAAAGGAAAACGAATGAAAACAAAAATTATTACAGCACTGATCTCATTGTATGTCGTATGGGGCTCCACCTACCTGGCGATGCGTTATGTGGTGGAAACATTTCCGCCGTTCATGTATGCATCGGTGCGCTTCCTGATCGCAGGTCTGATTCTTGTGATATGGCGTCTTGCGGCAGGCGACGAAATGCCCACATTATCCAATTGGAAAGCCGCTGGCATAACGGGCACCCTGCTTCTGCTTGGCGGCAATGCCTTGATCGCCCTCGCTGAAAAGAATATTCCATCGGGGATAGCTGCATTAATGGTCGGCGCTTCGCCTTTCTGGTTGACGCTTTTTGAAGCGTTACGTTCCAACGGCAGCAAGCCGACCTGGCGGACCATGGCTGGTTTGGTGGTCGGATTCGGCGGCGTCTTTCTGTTGATCGGACCTGCAAAAATGACCGGCTCCAACCAATCCTTTGGTCTGGTCAGCACCTTGGTGGTAGCAGTGGCGCCGATGCTCTGGTCTTTGGGCTCGATCTATGCGCGTGGTGCGGATATGCCGAAATCGAGCATGCTTTCTTCGGGCATGCAGATGTTGGCAAGTTCGGTTCCTTTGTTTTTTGTAAGCTTCATTAGTGGCGAATTCAATAACTTTGGTTTTTCGCAGATTTCCGTCCGGTCGTGGGAAGCCATGGCGTATCTGGTCGTATTCGGATCGCTGGTCGGTTTTGTCTCGTATGGCTACTTATTACATAATGCGCCGATCTCGCTCACGTCCACCTTTGCGTATGTGAATCCCGTCGTCGCTGTATTCCTGGGATGGCTGGTGGCTGGCGAGGAGCTAAACACACGGATCATCATCGCCACTGTCGTCATCCTTTCGTCCGTGGTCTATATCAATGCCTCCAAACAGGCAAAGCCCAAAAAGGCGCATCTCGAAGATCAGTCCATCGTTAAAAAAGCGCTTCCCGCTGGCAACCGATAATCTAAACCTTTGGAGATGATGTCATGAATACCCCTGAGTACATTGCTTGGCAATTTAAAAACTTGAACGGAGTTCTTCATCATATTGCCGGTGATATCACCGAAGCAGAGTGGATGGCACGTCCCGGTTCCGGGCAGAATACTCTGGGGTACTCCATCTGGCATATTGTGCGCACACAGGACCATTTTCTTAATTCATGGATCCTCGGCCGGGATGAAATCGTAGCCGGGCCTCGTTGGCGGCATTGGTCGCATCTCAAGCCTTTCGGAGTTGGTATCGGGATCACCTTGGAGAATTCCGACGAGATTGCGCGAAGCACGAATCTTGCAGAAGTATTTGACTATGTGGATGAAGTCCATGCAGCTTTCTTGAAATGGCTTGCTGACCTGGACGAAAACACCCTGGATCTCATACCGAATGCCGCAGAGTACCTGCAGGCTTTTCCGGAATATCAGACGCCTGGCTTTCATGCAGAAACGGATGACCTGTTGGGTTTACCCGTTTGGGGATTGCTGATGCGCCCCTGTATGGGTCATGTCCACCGCCATCTCGGTGAGATCGAGATAACGAAAGATGTTCTAAGAAAGAGGAAGTAAAGAAAAGAGGCAATTATGAAATACGACGTAATCATTGTGGGCGGGCGGGTTGCCGGGGCGGTCCTCGCTACGCGGTTGGGGAAGCTCGGTCATCGGGTTTTGGTCCTGGAAAAATCGCAATTTCCAAGTGGCACACTATCGACTTCATTTTTTCGTGCACCGGCATTGCGGGTGTTCGAGAAAATTGGCGTGATGGACAAGGTATCGGCCATGGCACCGCGGATGGAATTGATCTGGAACTACATCGATGGTCATATCCTTGTGGACCCTGTGGATGCCCCCGAAGACCATTTGAGATTTTTCCTGTGCGAGCGCCGCATCACCCTCGATTGGATCCTTTATAAGCGGATGACCCGTGAAAAGAATATCGAGATTCGACAAAATGCCAAGGTCAAGGATTTGATCTGGGAGGGTGGGCGTGTGATTGGAGTTCAGTGGAATGAAAGAGGCAGGCTGCATGAGGCGACCGCCAAAGTTGTGGTTGGAGCTGACGGATTTTATTCAACGCTTGCCAATCTGCTCCAGCCGCCTTTTGAAAGCTATACCCCGGTCCAGCGCTTCGCTTATTTCGGATACTTCCGGGACCTTGATTCATTCGATATGCCGACGGCCGAACATCATTTTGCCGGCAATACGATCTCGTATGTCTTTCCTACCGATCACGATTTGACGATGGTCGCTGTGAGTTTGCCGATCCAGGATTTTGCTGATTTCAAAAAATCACCTTTGAGGAATTTCATGTCTCATTTGGAATCGTTGCCCTTGCTTGTAGCCCGTCTGAAAGATGCAAAGCTTGCATCCGATTTGTACGGTTCCGGGAACATACCCAGCTATCAGCGAATGCCGTACGGTTCCGGCTGGGTATTGACTGGCGATGCTCAGCAGGTCATGGATCCTTGGAGTGGGATGGGCATCGACCATGCCACAACTCATGCGGATATGCTGGCCGATGCATTGAATTCATGGCTGAATGACCTGTCGAGCTGGGATGCCGCGATGAAAGAGTATCACGAACGCATTCGGGCTTATAGCAATAAAGCATTTCAGCGTACGACTGCCTTTGCTGCGGATTTACGTCCGATGACCCAGTCTGCGCTTGTCAGGCGGGGCTTGCTTCAACAAGTCCCGGAAGCAATATCCGTATAAAGAACTTTATCAATGAAAGAGGAAGACATGGAATACGACGTGATCATTGTTGGCGCGCGGGTAACCGGGGCGATCCTCGGTACTTTGCTGGGAGGGTTGGGACATCGCGTGCTTATTTTGGAGAAAGCTGACTTTCCGAGCGATACGCTATCGACTGCTTTCTTCCGTTCTCCGACCCTGTACATGTTGGAGAGGATCGGAGTTTTGGAAAAGGTAAAAGAGTCCGCTACACCCATGACTGAGATCTGGGATTATATGGATGGTCACATCCTGCAGACCCCGGTCGAAGAGGAAAGGGAGCATCTCCGATTCTTCCTTTGTGTCAGACGCGTCACCTTCGACTGGATCCTGTACAAACGCTTGATGCGGGAGCCGAACGTGGAGATTCGGTTGAATGCAAAGGTGCAGGATGTCATCTGGGAGGATGGCCAGGTGGCCGGAGTCCGATGGAAGGACCAGCATGGGAAACACGAGGCAACTTCAAGGGTCGTAGTGGGAGCCGACGGGTTTTATTCCACCGTGGCAAAACTGCTCGATCCTCCCTTTGAAAATTATTTTCCGGTTCAACGCTTTATGTATTACGCGTTTTATAGCGGGCTTGACCTGCTGGGACCGGCGGTGAACGAGCATCATTTTGCCGGGAATTCGCTGGCGTATGTTTTCCCAACCGATGACAATCTTGTTATGGCGGCGCTCAGCCTGCCCATTGCGGAGTTTGCCGGGTTCAAGAAGACACCTTTGAAGAGTTTTACTTCGCATCTTGAATCCCTTCCCATGCTTGCGCCCCGGCTTTCAAAGGCGAAGATGGTTTCTGAACTTTACGGCTCCGGCAACATCCCGTGTTACCAACGACATCCGTTCGGGCCGGGCTGGGCTTTGGTGGGTGACGCGCAACAGGTCCTCGACCCCTGGAGTGGCATGGGGATGGATCACGGTTCGACACATGCAGGTATGCTTGCTATTGCGCTCAACGACTTTTTGAACGGAGATGCGCAGTGGGAAACCGCGATGAAGGAATACCACATCAAGATCCGTACCTGGAGTGAAAAATCCTACCATCGTACAACCACGTTTGCGGCCGATGTCCGCCCGATGGTCCGCTCAGCATTGATCAAAAGAGGGTTGATCATGCCCGATCGAATAGAGTATGCAATCTAAAAATTTTATATAGAAAAGAGAGAAAAAATGAAAATAACACATGCAAGATCTTTTGGGTTCTATCTGGCTTTTGCGCTTGTCCTGCAGGCTTGCGGTTCATTTTTTGAGCCGCAACAGGCGGAAGTGGTCGGGTTGCCCGTTGTTCAACTTCCGGCGGTGGAACCTCCAGTTGTTGAACCTCCCGTGGTCCCCGCAAATGTAGTCCCTGTAACATTGCCCGAGGCTGTCAGTGGGCACGCCGCCGACCAGGTCTCTGAAAGCGGCAAGGATATCGCCGGAGGCGACCGGTTTACCTACGGTCAATTCGAGCGCCCGTTCAACTCCGAAAGCATGGACGCCTATTTCCCAAGCCTTGATATTGTGGATACAGTCGTTCATCAGGATGATTCCTGGCTCTATGGCACCATTCAACTCAGCGCGTTGGAAGGGGCTGAAATCTCGGCAGCTAAATACGCTCTTGAGCTGGACACCGACCGCGATGGCAAGGGCGACTGGCTTATCGTGGCATCCAACCCTGCCTCGACCGATTGGACCATCCTGGGCGTGCAGGTCTACAACGATGCAAATGAAGATGTTGGCAATCTCTCCCCGATGTTCACTGATGAGGGCGCATCCGGTGACGGGTTTGAGTCCGTTGTATTCGATCAGGGTACGGGAACTGACCCCGAAAGCGCATGGGTTCGCGTCTCTCCTGATAACCCGAATGTGATCGACATCGCTGTCAAGCGTTCCGTAATCGGCGATCCGCAAAGCTTCATGATCAATATGTGGGCTGGTCATTCCCTGCTTGACCCGGCGCTCTTCGACCTCAACGATGCGTTCACCCATGAAGAGGCAGGCGCTGCGAATCCCGGTTTTGAGTTGTTCTATCCAATCAAAGCTGTATCAGAGATCGATAACTCCTGCCGCCTGGCGATCGGCTTTCAACCTTCCGGTGGCGAGCCGGGATTGTGTAAGACTCTCGTTCACGTGAACCCTTCCGACCCGACCAGTCCTTATACGCCGTACACGGCGCCGGATCTCAGTTGCGAGCCTTGCAACGTAGGAGCTTCCGGGCAGGAACCTTATCCTGATTGTACCTGCACCTACCCGCCGATCCCGTAAAAAATTACAGCCAGAGCATCATGCTCTGGCTGTAATGCATTAAAGTAGATTCTCTTTCACCAATAACTCTGCATTATAGATCGACGCCCCCGCCGCGCCGCGGATCGTGTTGTGCGATAAGACAACGAACTTAAGGTCAAAGATGGGATCGCGCCTCACACGGCCGACCACAGTTGTCATGCCTTTACCTGCCATGCGATCGAGCCTTGGCTGGGGTCGATCCGCTTCATCCCGGACCTCGATAACCGGTCGCGGCGACGAGGGCAGTTCCCTCGCCGACGGTGGTGCAGCGTAATCACGTAGTGCTTGTATGGCAACTTGCGGCTCCACAGGCTTGCCCAACTTTACACTGGCGCACACGGTATGACCGTCAATGACTGCGACCCGATTGGTGTGGACGCTGAAGACCATGTTTGCGAGATCGATTTTGCTGCCTGTAAATTTTCCGAGCATCTTGCGCGGCTCCCATTCCACCTTTTCTTCTTCGCCGCCATTGGCAACATTGGGAATGACGTTATCCATGATATCGAGCGATGGCACACCCGGGTACCCCGCACCCGATAGCGCCTGTAGCGATGTGGCAAAAACATTCTTAACGTCAAATTCGTTATCCAGAACTTTGAGCGCGATTGTCAGACCCGTGCTCGTGCAATTCGGATTGGTAACTATACATCCGCTCCAACCTTTGTTCTTGCGTTGCTGTTTGACGAGTTGAATATGCTCGGCGTTGATCTCAGGCAATAGCAGCGGCACATCTTCACCTCTGCGATACGACGATGCATTGGAACACACTGCAGCACCTGCCCTGGCAAATCCGGGCTCGACTTCATTGGCCACCTCGGTGTGCAGCGCAGAGAAAACGATCTTCGCTTGCACTGCCTCTGTAGTTGCGGGCACGATGACCATGTCTTTGGTGTATTCGGGCATCGGTGTATCCAACACCCAGCGTGTGGCTTTGGCATACGGCTGCCCGGCAGACCTGTCAGACGCGGCGAGCGCCACCACCTTGAACCAGGGATGATTTTCGAGCAAAGCAATAAAACGCTGACCGACAGAACCTGTTGCGCCAAGTACGGCGACGGGGATTTGATTCATGATGACTCCTTGGGATGATTTAATGGTTTTTTATCGGTTGCGGGTTGAAAGTTGAAAAGTGGAGAGCCTTCAACCTGTAACCTTCAACTTTCAACAATAAGCCCATGCAACGCCTTGACTGCATTTTCAGTATCCACTGCATCAACCACCAGCGAAATGGATACTTCAGATGACCCTTGTGCAATGGCGAGGACGTTGACGCCGTCGTTGCCGAGTTTGCTGAACACGCGACCTGAAACGCCTGGGGTGTGGCGCATCCCTGCCCCGACGACGGTGATGATGGAAATATCTTCAGTTGACCATACGCGGTCAATGTCTTCATCTGCGATCTCGGCGGCAAAGGAATTTTCGAGGGCAGAAAGGACGGCGGGGGCGAGCTCCGAGGGTACGGCAAAACAAATCGACTGTTCGGAAGATGCTTGCGTAATCAGGGGCACACTCGTCCCTGTGGATGCCACCGCGCCAAATGCGCGCGCCGCCACACCGGGTACGCCCAGCATGCCGCGACCTTCAATGGTAATCAGCCTTTGCTTGCGGATGGCGGTCACGGCTTTGATGACCTTTCCTTCCACTTTGCCGTTGCTTTTCACACTGGGAATCAAGCGTGTGCCTGGGTGATTGGAGTTAAAGGTATTGCAAATACGTAAACCAATGCCCGCGTCCAACACGGGGCGAATGGTCTTGGGATGCAAAACCTTTGCCCCATAATATGCGAGCTCGGCAATCTCGTTGTAACTGATCTCAGGCAGGGTGATGGCTTGCGGCACAATGCGCGGATCGGTGGTCATGACACCATCCACATCGGTCCAGATCCAAACGTCATCGGCGGGGAGAACCGCGCCAATAATGGCCGCGGAGTAATCCGAGCCGCCACGCCCTAATGTTGTAATCGATCCTTCAGGAGTTGCACCAATGAAACCAGTTGTAATGGGAATTATGCCTTTTTCCATAAGTGGATTAAGTTTCGCCCGTGCCTTTTCAGTTGTAACCTTGAAATCGGGATGGGCGTTCTGGAAATGGGCGTTCGTGATAATGAACTCCGTCGATTCGATCGCCCGGGCTGGGATACCTGCGCTGTTTATCACAGCGGCGAGGAGACGCACACTCATCCTTTCACCTAGGGATGCCACCGTGTCCATTGCACGCGGACTGGCTTCACCGAGCACGGCAATTGCCTTGCATAAATCCACAAGTGTGAGAATAAGCGCTTCGATCTCGGTTTTCGTCTGTTCGCGGAACTTCTCATCTTTGATGAGCGCATCGGCGGCGGCGAAGTGTTTTTCTCTCAGCGAAGATTCTGCTATAGAAAGGGAATCAACCTTCCCTTTCGAAGCGGAGGCAGCAGAGTCCAACAGCAGATTTGTCACTCCAGACATGGCAGACGTCACCACAACGACTCGTTCCCAACCCTTTTTTGCATCGCGGGCGATATGTACCGCGCTTTTAAGCGCATCTACAGACCCAACGGATGTTCCTCCAAATTTCATGACCAGCGTTTTTTGCATATCAGACTCCTGTGATAAGGTAACAAAAACGCCCCACGTTTCCGTGAGGCGTTGTGTGTTTTGGAATAAACTTCTTTCGGTTACTTCTTCCCAAGCACTAACGCCTCACGGTGGATACCGGAGGTAGTAGTCATGGTCATGGTGAAGAAAACCGGGTTCATGTTGGGCGGTATTCTACCCGAAAGATGGAATCAGTCAAGCGGAAGTTTTTACCCGGCGGGGCTTAAGCTCAACTTATTCAGAACCTCAACCAGGACAGGCACTGCTTTTTGATACTCTTCGAGGTTGATGTGTTCATCTGGCGTGTGGTCTAAAGCCGAATCGCCGGGACCATACACCACAGCGGGACACCCCCAGACCGGGGCGACGATGTTCAAGTCTGCAGTTCCTGTTTTGTAGACGAAGCGCGGCTCTCCGCCCTGTGACCTGATTCCACTTAGGAAGCTTCGTACCAGCTGAGAGTTCTTCTCACACTTCCACGCCGGGACGGGGAAGCCCACGCGCTCCAAGTGACAGTCACCTTCAAGGTGACTGTCACTTATTAACTCACTCAACTTCTCATACCAAGCCTCCGGTGAGACTTCCACCGGTAAACGCACACCGATCTTCAACTTCGCCCATTGTTCAAAATCATTTGAGTCCGATTCCACGCCGCGCAAGGTGAGCAGTAATTTATCGAATACTTTTGTTTTATCGGTGTTGAATGAATCCACATACGCTTTAATTTTCAACCAAACATACACAGCCCCTTCGGCAGCAGTTTCTTCACCGCTTGCTGTATGATTCTGTCCACGCCTGATAGAGACATGCGCCCATACGCTGCCTTTATAACCCAGCGAAACCCGATCCCATTGATTCGGTTCACCAATGATCGCAAAGTCTGGTTTGTACTGGGTAGCGACAAACCTCGCCCCTTCCGAGTCTCGCTCCTCATCCACCGCGCCGATGACTACAAATTGCCAGCCTTCCTTCGCGCCGACTTTCGCCACCGAATCCGTAAACGCAGCCAGCGGACCTTTCGCATCAACTGAACCGCGACCGTATAGAACATTGTCTGCCACGCGGATAGGAATCTCCCCCGGCACCGTGTCAATGTGACCGAGCAACACAACCTGCTTTGTGCCCTTCCCCATCACACCGACTGCATTCCCAGCGTCATCAATGAACGCATTGTCATACCCCAGTGACTTCATCCGCGCCACAAGCCATTCCACTGCGCCGCGTTCCTGACCTGATGGGCTGTATTGGGAGACAAGCCCGATTAAAGTTTCGCTCATTGCAAATCCTCGACGATAGACGATGGACGATTGACCATGGTCTATTGTCCGTCGTCTGTGGTCTGTTGTGTCACTACTTCTGTTAAAACTTCAACAAGATGGTCAATTTGTTCATAGGTAATCACGAGCGGAGGCAGAAGGCGAATTACCGTCATACCCGCATTCAAAGCGATGATTTTTCTTTCTTGCAGCGCTTTGAGATACCCAGTCACTTTCTGCTTCATTTCAATGCCAATCATCAAACCAAGTCCGCGCACTTCGCGGATGTTAGGGAAATTGATCTCTTTCAACTTATCCATCAAATACGCACCTTTTGCAGCCGCTTGACCGGGCAAATCTTCTTCCTTCATCACATCCAAGGCAGCATTCGCCGCCGCACACGAAAGCGGATTGCCGCCAAAGGTCGAGCCGTGAACGCCGGGTGTGAGATTTTTGACATTGGGACCGATCAGCACCGCGCCCATCGGCACGCCTCCAGCGAGGGACTTGGCACAGGTCAACAGATC
>CAZYLM010000025.1:0-21231 GCA_964648645.1 uncultured Anaerolinea sp. | reverse complement strand
ACGCCCCAGCACGGTCATCGTTCAATGCGTGCAAACGCATCAACTGCAAATACGCAGACTCATTCAGCGCATCCACCCGCAGCAGGCGATTCACGGTTTGAATCGCATCAACATACTGACGCGAATCTTCATATAACTTACTCAACTCGAACAACGCATTGACATATGCCTGATGGCACTCTTCCCGCGCCGCAAGGATCCAGTCATCGTAAAAACCAGGCAGCAATTCACCGCGATAATGCGAAATCGCTTCCTGTAAATATCCGATCTGTTCAATTTCTCCCCTGCAAGCCTGGGCTGAAGCTAAACCTGCTTTAAATGAGCGAACATCAAGATCCAGGTCTGCATCGAAGCGTACGCGGATGAATTGTGTGTCGATCTCGAGATGGTCGGCAGCCTCTGGCATTGCCTTTCTCAAATGATGAAGGAGATTTCGAAGGTTTGTGCGTGCCTGGTCCTCGGTGCTGTCCGCCCAAAATAGAAACGAAAGTTTCTTACGGGAAACTGCCTCGCCGGAATGAAGAAGCAAATAAGAAACAAGAAGGATCAGGCGTTCAGCCTGAAGCGACTTGATCTCCTGCTTGTCATTCTTTATTTGAAATCCCCCAAATAGTTTTGCTGTAAACTTCGACATCGAATATGCCCTAACCTGGATATTGAAAATTCCTTCTGTGTCAATTATATAATACCCAAGGTCGCAAATTGTTTCGTGGGTTTTAAAGTGCTGATTATGGCTTTGCCGTTTGTGATTAGCCTCGCGATAACGGTTTTTCTAATTTTTCAACAACCGTGCCGAGTTGCCGAGAATACCCAGATCAGGAATGGATTGCAATGCTGCGGCGAGCATGGGCGGAAGGAAACCGAACGCGGCAAGGGTAAGACCAATAAGGTTGTACGCCGCAGTAAAACCAAGATTTCCCTTTACCACGCGCATGGTGCGTTGTGCCGTGGCGATGACTTGCGGAATTAGCATCCAATCTTCGCGCAGGAGGGTGATGTGCGCGGCTTCGATGGCAATATCCGTACCTGCTTTCATGGCAATGCCAATATTAGCTTGCGCCAATGCAGGCGCATCGTTGATGCCATCCCCGGCCATTACCACTATATGACCCTGCGATTGATATTCCTTCACGATACGGATCTTGTCCTCCGGCAGCAAACTTGCTCGATAGGAGATGTTCAATGCATCCGCAACCGACGACGCTACGCGTTCATTGTCGCCAGTGAGTAGTTCGATCTTTTGGATGCCCAGACTCTTTGCCTCCTGTAATGCCTCAGGCACTTCGCTCCTCAACGTGTCTGTCACGGCGATAAAACCCACAAGTACATTTTCAATTGCGATCAATAAAACAGTCCTGCCTTGCGCTTCCATGTCTAGGGCTTGCACAGGCTTCGCTGCGCCGTTCAGCACATGCCGCCCCACTGAAACTTTTTTGCCATCCACCACGGCATTCACGCCCATGCCTGCGATGGATTCAAACTCTGCGATCTCATGAAGCCACACAGCCCGTTCACCTGCTGCACGGCGCAGGGCGTCGGCAAGGGGATGCTCAGAGTAACGATCAGCAGATGCAGCGTAAGAAAGAAGCGTATGTTCGTCCATGCCGTTCAATGCGATGATGTCCGTCACGATCGGCTTGCCCAGCGTCAACGTCCCGGTCTTGTCGATCAATAAAACATCGGCACGTGCGAGTGTCTCGATATATTTTCCACCTTTGATCAGCACGCCATGTTTTGCATTCATACCGATCGTGGCAAGCATGGCGATGGGTGTGGCAAGCGCGATGGTGCATGAACATGCCACGAGCAACACTGCTGCGGTGGATAGAGGATTGCGTGTGAATAAAAACGTGAGCGCGGCAATGCCCGCCACAACTGGCAGATAATACGCGCTGAATTTATCGGCAAATTGCTGCACATCGGCGCGGTGGGCTTCGGCTTCTTCGACCATTTTGATGACACGCCCGAACATGGACTGTGCTCCAACGGCTTGAGTGCGCACTTTGAGAGTGCCCTGCTTAAGAATGGTCGCGCCTCGTACCTGTGACCCGATGCCTGCTTCCACCGGCATGGCTTCTCCCGTTACTGACGATTGGTCCACTACCGCATGACCGGCGATGACTTCGCCATCCACAGGAATCTTTTCGCCAGGGCGAACGATGACAATGTCATTGAGTTGAACATCTGCAACTGGAATTTCTTTCTCATCGCCATCTTTTTCGATGCGTGCAGTTTGTGGCGCCATTGCGGTTAAATCTTTTACAGCGCGACGTGCCCCTTCAGCCGTGAGACGTTCTGTATAGCCACCGATGTGCATGAAGAAGATGACCACCATGGCGGTGGTCCACTCGCCGACGAAGAGCGCGGCAATGGCACCGATGCTCATCAGTGTGTGCGCGATGATCTGCTTATTGAGTGTTGCGCGGATGACGTTGAGAAAAATGGGTGCGCCACCTAAAAGAACAAACCCCACGCCGACGGGGAAGGGGATGAGTTGCGTCAGCCCTTCGAGCAGACCCAGCCATTCACCGACGACAACAACGATAATGACCGCGCCAAAGGCGAGCCCAAATGCCGTGAACATGCGGCCTGAAAAATCTGCAAGCACAGCGTTGGGTGTCTTCGTCTCTTCGTCCTCTGAAGCGACAGAGTACCCGGCATTTTTCACTGCTGTTCGGATTTCATCCATTTTTGCGACTGACGGGTTCAATTGCACGATGGCTTTTTCAGACGATAAAAAGACATCTACTTTCTTCACGCCGTCCACGCCAGAGATGGCGTGTTGGACATGGTGGGTGCATTCGGTGCAGTCCATGCCTGCGATCGGGATTTCGATGGTTTGGATTTGTTCCATGATGGTCTCTTAAACGCACTATTGGGGGGTTTAACCCGCAATAGGGCGGGCGTGCTCGTGATGATGTTCGCGGATCTCGCAGTAGAGTAACCCGTTGCCGCAGCCCTCACATTCCATTTGCAAGGTTGCGTGTTGGATGTTGTAACCATGGGCGAGCAGTTCATTGATATTGTGTTGAATGGTTACGCCTTCGCCGATGGAAATATTATCAATGACCACATGGGCGGAGAGCATGCGTAAATTTTCGCTGATACTCCAGACGTGCAGGTCGTGGACATCGAGGACGCCGTTTACATTGCGGAGGTCTGTAACCATGCTGTCCATGTTGATGTTTTCAGGGGTGCTTTCGAGCAGGATGTGGATGGTCTGCTTGAGGATGCCCCAGGCACTGTATACGATGAACGCGCCAATAAGCACACTGACGAGCGGGTCGAGCCAGTTCCATTTTGTAAAAGCGATGATGATGCCTGCAACGACCGCCCCGAGTGTGGACATCACATCTCCCATCAGGTGAAGAAAGGCGCTGCGCATGTTGAGATCGTGTTCGCTGCCTTCTTTGACCATCAACGCCGTGACGAGGTTTATGATAAATGCCACAGCGCCGACTCCGATCAGGAGGGTCGCATCAACTTTGGGCGGGGTGATGAAGCGGTGATAAGCTTCAAAGAAAATTCCAAAAGCGATGAGAATTAACGTTGTCGAATTGATGAGAGCGACGAGAATCCCTACACGGTGATAACCAAACGTCTTGCCAGCATGAGCAGGTTTTAGAGCAATGCGCAGTGCGTACCAACTCAGCCCCAAGGCGATCACATCGGTGAAGTTATGGGCTGCATCAGTGAGTAGGGCAAGGCTGTTACCAAAGATGCCAGCGGCGATTTCGATAATGACAAAGATAGCCGTAAGCACCAGGGAGAGAGTCAGCCGTTTTGTGGTCTGGCGGGTAAGGTCGCCAATGTGTGAATGTGTATGCGGATGGGTGTGCATGAGTTACCCGTGCTGGACGTGATCCAGTCCCAGTGTGAACAAACGTGACACATGCTCGTCTTCGATGGAATAGAAGACCTGCCTGCCCGATTTTCGCGCACGGACGAGGTGCATTTGGCGTAGTCCACGCAGTTGATGCGAGACTGCGGACTCAGTCATGTTGATCCCCTCGGCGATGGAGCGGACGCTCATTTCGCCATCCAAAAGCCGGGCAATAATGCGTATCCGGCTTGCGTCGCTGAGGGAGCTGAATAGTTCTGCTAGTTTTATGGCTTTGAGTTCGGTGAGTTTCATGGTTGAATATATGAGCAAGTATTCATATATTACAGCGTAAAAATGACCCTGTCAATATGATATTTGGCAGGGTCATTTGAGATATTACGGTTCGCAGGTGAACGAGCTCAGGTATGCGCTGTCAATTCCTTCGCGGACAGCACAGAGTTCCTGAATATTACCTTTGTCGGTCATAAATTGAAAACCAGTTTCCGCAGCGTTCATCCATAACGATATTTCACCGCGTTCGCTGTATGTCCCATTGGCGCGCCAGCCCTTGCCCCACTCCATGACGCCGGTGAAGGTTTCGTAGGCATGGTCGTTTCCATCATAGATGGTTCCGGTCACATTCTCGCCAATCTGGGTAAGGATCATGTAACTGCCGGGTAGAAAGACGGATTTGGAGGGGACGATCCACTTTCCACTGAAGCCGCACCCAGCGGGAAGTTGCTTATTCACTCCGCGAATACCGCAAAAGGATAGTTCTGGGGTAGAGGATTTGAAAACATCACCTTCCCGAACCAATGTGAAATTGCCAAGCACCTCTGTTTCAAAAGTCGCATTCCCATCTTCTGCGAGATTTCCCGTGAAGGTTTCCTTCCAAAATCCCCCATATCCCTCCATGGTTCCAATGATGCTACCGCCATCTTGAACGAAATTGATCGTTCCGAGGTTTGTAGTCCACGTTCCTGCAAATAAATTAGAGCTTACCGTTGCAGGTCCGCAGCCAATGAGGGAAAAGCCGATCACGAGAATAAGTGCCCCAACCCAATACTGTCGATTCATGTTTTTATCTCCTGTGGGGCTACTTTAGCTTTTTTCTCCATACAGCACAATCCGACAAAATGGGGATTAAAGAGAAAGTTATCTCTGAATGACCGTATCCTGGATCGGCTACGGCTAAGCCCAACCTAATAATCTTGCAAAACTGGCGGTAAGGAAGGTCACCAGAAATGCCGTGCCCAGCGTGATGACCACACTGACAGTTGCCCATTTCCAAGATTTGGTTTCCTTGTAGATCGTTATGATGGTTGTTGCGCACGGGTTGTGGAGCAGTGCGAACAACATCAGGTTGATTGCCGTGAGCATCGTCCAACCATTACCATTAACGAGCAGGTCGTAAATGCCCGCACTCGTTCCAGGGCCGTCGATCATCATACCTGCACCGATGTAGACCATCATCATGGTCGGGACGACGATCTCATTGGCAGGGATGGCAATGATGTATGCCAGCAAGATCACGCCGTCGAGACCGAGCAGCAAACCGAAAGGATTCAACCAGTCTGCGATGGCGCGCGCCAGATTGACATCACCGTAGGGGATGTTCGCCAGGATCCAGATGATCGCTCCCGCAGGAGCGGCAGTCTGCATGGCGCGCCAAAGGACGAAGATCGTGCGGTCAATGATGGAGGTGTAAAGGATGCGCCCGACATTCGGCTTGCGATAAGGCGGGAGTTCCAACGTAAAAGCGGATGCTTCTCCTTTGAGCACGGTGCGGGACAAAAGCCACGACATAAGGAAAGTGAACGCGACCCCGATCAAGACCACGCCGACCACTGTCCCTGCGGCGACGAAGGAGGTCAACGCTGCGGGGAAAGCTGAAGCCACGAATACAGTGGCAAGCATGATTAAAGTGGGGAAGCGCCCGTTGCAAGGAACGAAGTTATTGGTCAGAATGGCGATCAAACGTTCACGCGGCGAGTCGATTACACGAGTCGCTACCACACCAGCGGCATTGCAACCGAAGCCCATTGCCATGGTCAATGATTGTTTGCCGTGAGCGCCGGTCTTTTTAAAAAGCCAGTCGAGGTTGAAGGCGACGCGGGGCAGGTAGCCAAGGTCTTCAAGGAAGGTGAAGGCAGGGAAGAAGATCATCATTGGCGGGAGCATGACACTGATGACCCAGGCGAGTCCGAGATAAACACCGTCCCAAATGAAGCCGGTGATCCACCATGGAATGAACCCAAGTGAGTTGAAGAAATTTCTTCCAATGTCGCCCAGGCCAAAAAGTACGGTGGCAATCGCTTCTGAAACCACATTTGCGCCAGAGACGGTCAGCCAGATGATGATGCCAAGTAGAATGACCATAATGGGCAAACCCGTCCAGGGCGAAGTGACGAGGCGGTCGATCTTCTGGTCTAAATCATATTTTTTATCCGAAGCGGTTTTCACGGCGCGTTGTGCAATGGTCTCCGCTTCACTGTAAATGGATTTGACGATCTCATCGCGGAAACCGGTGGATAGATTGTTGCGCAAAGCCTCTGCTTTGTTGATGATGTCAGAGGGGGTGATGTTGTTTTCCATACTTTATTGTCTCCCTTCCACAGACATTTTTTTGCTGAATTGAACATCGGCACGGTTTTGGCGCAAGACGATATCACCAAGTTCCCCGCTGGTAATTGCATTTTGCACGCGGGCATCGCCATCCAATAAGCGGATCGCCAACCAGCGCGCATTCGGGATGCCCGGTGCCATGCTTTCGATCATCGGTACGAGCTCATTGACTGCTTTTTGAAATTCGGAGGTGCCTTCCACACGACGCGGTTTCATGAGGATGTTGCCTTCGATCACGTCTGAGATGGTGGAGAGTAATGTCGCCACACCCTCTCCTGTGCGGGCAGTGATAGGAATGGCGGGGACGCCGAGATCGCGGGCAAGACTGCGGGTATCCACTTCAACTCCTTTGCGGCGGGCTTCATCCATTAGGTTGACGGCTACAACCACCTTGTCCGTGATTTCCATGACCTGCATGACCAGGTTTAAGTTGCGCTCAAGTGCGGTCGCATCAGTCACTACAATGGTGCAATTGGGTTGGCCGAATAGAATGAAATCGCGTGCCACTTCTTCATCCTGACTCGCGGATAAAAGCGAGTAGGTGCCTGGTAGATCGACCAGTTTGTATTTCACCCCATTGAACTGATACCCACCTTCTGCGCGGGTGACAGTTTTGCCGGGCCAGTTGCCCGTATGTTGTTTTAGCCCTGTCAATGCGTTGAACAATGTGGATTTGCCCGTATTGGGGTTTCCAGCCAGCGCAATGACTCGGTCAAAATCGCCGACCTTGATGCCCATCTGTTCCAACTGTGTAAAGGCAGGGCAGGTTTCACAATGTTCGGTAGGGAGGTTGATTTTTGTGTTTGTCATGTAAGTTCCTTTGAACTAAATGGGTTTTACCCAAATTTGCGACGCTTGATCGTTTCGTAGTGCGATCGAGGTTCCACGAATACGATAGGCACGCGGTTCGCCAAAAAAATTTGTCAGCTCGGGGTAAATTGTCGTACCAGGAGTCAGCCCGAGGTCCAGAAAGCGGCGACGCGTGAAGCCTTGCACGGAGTCATCCAATGTAACAATCTGGGCGCGTTGGTCATGGGCCAGTTTAGCCAGTGGGATCGCTTCACGTTTCAACATTTCACTTTCTGGTAGTGCTGACACGAAAATATTTGATGCAACGGCAGGTGCTAGCTTGTATTCACTCTCGCCATCACTCAGGATATAACGGTTCTGATTTTTTTCGATGATGTGGATGTCTTGCCCCAGGCGGAGTCCTGCCGCGAGAATTTGTTGATACGCCAAAGCCGGTTCATCCTCTAAGTGAACGATCCGGGCGGGGCGATCAGCTTGCCACGCCGTAATGGACATTCCCTCGGCCCGATTCATTTTCCCCTCACGTGAAGGGATCGGGTCACCGTGCGGGTCACGGGTAGGATGACCAAGTGCAGCATCCAAATCGTTGAGCTGCGCTTCGGTCAGTGAGTGTTCACGCTTCTGCGCCTCCCCGTGGATTCGGTTCAACGGCATTCGCGCTTCATCAGCAAGATACCTCTCCCATAAGCGATGTGCGCGGACGACATGCAGTGCCCAGCGTTCACCGCTGGTGGTCAGATGCAGGTCGGTTCCGCGCGATTCGATCAAACCCTGCTCTTCCATCTTTTCGATGAGATGGGTCACTTCTGTACGTGGCAAATCGAGCGTTCCGCCCAGCGACTCGGGCGAAGCATGCTTGCCCTGATTTTCGCGATCGAGCAAATGCTTGAGCGCATCTTCCACTTGCTCACGATCTTTTGCGTTGCGCCATGCGAGATAGATCGCAACGACTCCCACGCGGGGTGTAAAGACAGCGAACAATAAAACGATACCAGCAATGATCCAGAAAGTTGTATTCATAGACTTCTCTTGTTATAGGATTTTTGGAAGAAAACGTCCCGTTCTCTTCATATATTCTCGATACTCGTCCCCGAATTTCTCGATGAGGTTTGCTTCTTCTTTGGGGGTACGGATCGCCATGACGATGAACGCCAGAATTCCCATTAGGATGATGAACCAGCTATCTGACATCAAGCCGAAAGAGATATATAACGATGACCCGACGGAGTAAAGCGGATGGCGTACCCAACGATAAATTCCATGAGTCACAAGCTTGTGGTTTGATCGGGTGGCGCTCACAGGGGTAATTCCGCCCTGGATACTGGTGAATAACCAGTAGATTAACCCAACGACGATGATTCCAAAGCCAAAGCCAATCCAACGCATCGACTCTGTCAGCCCGATCTTGGACCATGACATCCACAGCGGGTTGAGCAGATAAACGATGGGGCTGAGCCACAGGATCAAGCCGAAGATGCGGATGACCAGCATCATCGGAGTCCCGTCCAATTTGCGGGAGAGCTTTTCTCCCGAGTCGCGGTCTGCCTTACGGCGGAAGTACATGGAAATACCGACGCCGGTGAAAAGGACGAGGGCAGCTAGAATTCTAAAAATCGTTTCATTCATATCAGTAAAACCTTTCTTCTTGCTAAGTTATTATTCGCCTTTCATTTCTTTGATTACTTCAAGATATTTGTCGCGCGGTTCGGCAGTCAGACCGTTGATTCCGCGTTTTGGGAAATACACGCCGTGTAGATAGATTTGTCCGGCAATCATCAGGGCAATGACTCCCCAAAAGACAACTCTGCCAAACAGGATGCCAATGACAGCCAGCGCTCCTGTGACGATGAACAGTTTGACCACTCTTCTACGGGTTTGCAGATGTTTTTCAAAGTTATTGAATACAAAGAAGTATGCAAGGCTTGCGAGCGTAAGGACCATCAGGAGTTCAAACCAATGGACTGGCGAAAAGGCGGAGAGGATCAAAGGCTGGGTGAGCACGGATCAACTTTCTGCGATGAATATTTTGCTGGTAATGCTTAACCCAAGCACATGGGTTTTCTTGTTGACCTTGATCGTCAAGTTGTGATCAAACACGGAATGATCGAGCACTTCAATGAACGTATTCGGGGTGAGTCCGAGTTGAGTGAGATACCGGAGCAGGTCCGCATCTGCTGCTTTGATGCATAAAATCTTCCCAGACTGATCTTTGCGCAAAGCAGAGAGCGGGGTCGACTCATCCAGTGGCATCTTAAGATCGGCGGTGGGGATCAGCTCTCCATGCGGGTCACGAAGCGGATGCCCCAAAGCTGCGGCGATGCGCCGCTCGAAATCCTCCGAAATGACATGCTCCAACCGCTCCGCCTCTTCATGGACTTCGTCCCATGAATAGCCGAGGGTTTGCACCAGCCAGGTTTCCAGCAGGCGATGATGACGAATGACCTCCAGCGCGGCTTTTTTGCCCGCTGCCGTAAGAGTGACCCCTTGATGTTTTTGATACTCAACCAGCGCCGGTTTTTCCGCGGCAAGTTTCTGGATCATGCCTGTTACAGAGGCGGGTTTGACGTTCAACTCGCGTGCCAGATCGTTGGTGCTGGCGGGAAGCCCTTTTTCAGTCAGTTCGTAGATGCGCTTGAGGTAATCCTGGATGGAAGTGGATGTTTTCATCGGTCAATTCCAAAGGGTGAGTGTGGTGCAGATAAAGAACGCCATATAGGCAATGTTGAAACCGGCGCCTTCCGTCCAATCGCGGATGAACTGCGGCAATATGCGCTTGAAGAGCAGCCAGACGATGGTCATCGTCAGCGGAGTAATACCAGCCATCCATACGGGGAAAGACGTCTGCCCTGATGCTACAAGAACGGAAAAAAGGATGGACGCAAGTACGATGAAGACCAACAGCGGCATATATGTGATCAACAAAACTTTTTTGTGGCGCTCGATCATCCCAGCGATCACAGGTTGAGATTCTTCCTTTACTTCATTGAGCGCATGGACGTACTCGCCCATGTAATAGAATGATCCATGCACGAATGCGCCGATGATGGTGGCGGATCCGAAAAAGCCGAAAACTGTCAGCGCTCCCCAGGCATTGACTCCGCTCAAGCCTTTGTACGCATGCCAAAAACCGATCAGGATCAGCGGCGTCATAAATACTCCGAGCAGCGCACCCCACATCAAGCGGGTGGGGGAGAGTGCTGTCATGCGTTCAGCGCTGGAGAGTAATTTTTCATATGGCTTGAGTTTGGGGTATTCCTCGACCGTGGCGTTGGATGCCAACAACATCACATCTCCGATGGCATAAACTGTTGCGCCAACGAATGCCAGAATTCCAAGAAGATTGGAATGGATGAGTTCCATGGGTGATGCCTTATCGTTAAAATTTAGTCTTACCTAAATTATTTTATTTCCAACCCTAAAATTTGTCAAGAGATTGGGGACTTGACTTGTGGTGGGGAAGTTTGTAAAATCACTTTGTTAGTACAGTGAATTTACAAAGTATTGTAAATGGTTGGACTTTTTGCGCGTAGGCAGTTTGGCTGAAAACCATGAAAAAGGCTACTCACCAGCAGACCAAGCAACACAACCGTGACCTCGTATTGCGCACCATCTTTGCGAACGAGTCAATCAGCCGTGCCGAAGTGGCGCGGGTGACGAATTTGACACGCACAACGGTTTCGGATGTGGTCAATGGCTTGCTGACTGAGGGTTTGGTGGAGGAAGTTGGCAGAGGCGAATCGATCGGGGGGAAATCGCCGATCCTGTTGGGCGTCATCGCCGACTCGCGTTATCTGATCGGTTTGAATTTGGCTCAGGATAAATTCATTGGCGCTATTGTTAACTTGCGGGGAGAAATCAAAGAGATCGTGGAAGCGCCAGTATCAAATGGAAACGGTCAGAGTGCGCTCGACCTTGTTTATCAGATCATCGACCAATTAACCAAAAAACGCATCAAACCGATTGTAGGGATCGGGGTCGGCACGCCCGGTTTGGTCAACACCCGTGAAGGCATCATTGTTACGGCGGTCAACCTCGTATGGCAGGACTTGCCGCTGGGTCAATTGTTGGAGAAAAAATATAAGATTCCGGTCTCGGTCTTGAACGACAGCCAGGCAACTGCTATCGGGGAATTCGTTTACGGTGGTGTGCATGCCAGGGACGAGAATCTGATCGTGATCAATGCCAAGCATGGGATCGGTTCTGGAATTCTTTTGAACGGTCGTCTGTTCCAGGGAGATGGCGGCGGAGCGGGAGAGATCGGGCATGTGGTCGTGCAGGAAAACGGTGAATTATGTCGATGTGGAAAACGCGGCTGTCTTGAAACAGTCTCCAGCCTGCGAGCGGTTCTCAAACGTTCGAAATACAGTTCTCTCGATCAGGCACAAGCTGCATTTGCATCCGGTGATAAGCATGCAGTGCAGGTTGTTGAAGCGGCGGCGCATTATCTTGGGATATCGCTCGCCAACCTGATCGGTACGCTCAATATTCAAAAGATCGTTCTCACCGGCGATATGACCCGTTTCGGTGAGAAGTGGCTGGCTGTGGTCAACGCATCAATGCGGGATGCGGCACTGGGCAGGCTTTCGGAGAACACAAAACTGGAGTTGGGTACCCTTGACTATCGCGCCTGTATCCTCGGTGCGTCGGCGTATTTGCTTTTGGATGATTATTCACTTTTATTTCAACAGGATAACTGAACCATGGAATTGATCGAACCGAAAGTCAAGCCCCCATTGGATGAAAACTTCCGCCCCGCTGTTCTTGCGAATCGGGCATTTTTAGCCAAGGCAGAGCTTTTGGGTCTTCCTCTTGTGATCGGACTTCAGCGGGGGGATGAATTTACACGATTTGAAACCCGGGCTTTCGGTCTCATCGATCCTGAAGGTCTGCAAGCCAGCTGCAAATATGCGGAGCGCATCGTTAAATTTTTACTATGGCAGCGCGGCGGGCACACCGTCTATGTCGGTGGACCATCGGCGATAGGGGAGCACATCCGCAAAGCGTATTCAGCGGATGGCGCCAAAAAATTCGATCATCATTTTATGGGTGAGCAGGTATACGAAAAAGAATTCAAAGTTGTCATCTGTCAGGCAGATGAAGTGCCCGCCTCACGCGAGACCGGGAAATTGCTCGGGCGAAATTTGAATGGGTTCCGCATTGGGTTTGACCTCGGCGCTTCAGACCGCAAAGTGAGCGCAGTGGTGGATGGTAAGCCGATCTATAGCGAGGAAGTCATCTGGGAACCGCGCAAGAACACCAACCCGGATTATCACTACCGTGAAGTCATGGCTTCACTGAAGACTGCCGCTGGCAAAATGCCGCGCGTGGACGCCATTGGCGGCAGTTCGGCAGGCATCTACGTGGATAATCGCCCGATGGTGGCGTCGTTGTTCCGCGGCATTCCTGCTGAAAAATTTGGCAATATCAAAAATATGTTTCTGCGCATCCGCGATGAGATGGGGGTGCCGTTGGAGGTCATTAACGATGGTGATGTGACCGCTCTGGCAGGTTCGATGTCGATTGGAGATAACGGCATCCTGGGTATCGCGCTTGGTTCGAGCGAGGCGGCTGGATACGTAAATATGGAAGGGCACATCATGGGCTGGCTCAATGAATTGGCGTTCGCGCCGATCGATTACAGCCCAACTGCGCCGGTCGAGGAATGGTCCGGCGATAAAGGCTGCGGCGCTTCGTACTTTTCCCAACAATGTGTGTTCCGGCTTGCACCGAAAGCGGGCATTGAAATCCCTGATGATGTGACCGATGCCGAGAAGCTGAAATTCGTCCAGCAGAAATTGGAGTCAGGCGAAGACGGCGCGAAAAAAATTTGGCAAAGCATGGGTGTTTATCTTGGCTACGGTATTGCCCACTATGCTGAGTTTTACGATATCAAGCACGTTTTGATCTTGGGGCGTTGTACCTCCGGACGCGGCGGCGACTTGTTGATCGAAGGTACGAAGAAGGTTTTCGAAGCCGAGTTCCCTGAATTGCTGAAGAAGATCGAGTTGCACCTGCCCGATGAAAAAATCCGCCGGGTGGGGCAGTCCGTTGCGGCAGCGAGTTTGCCGGTGGTGTAGCAGACGTATGCCACGCTTTTAGCGTGATGTTCCCTAAGAATAAAACATGTCACGTTGAAAACGCGACCAACAGAGACAAAAAATGAACTTTCATTTGAAAACAGCAGAAATCTATATTCCCGATAACGAGCCGGAAGAAAATGCGCTCGAAAGAACAACACACCTGTGCTTTGTTGCGCACCAGGATGATATCGAGATCATGGCAGCGCAACCGATCATCGAGTGCTTCCAGCAAAAGGACAAATGGTTCACAGGTGTGGTCGTCACGGACGGACGCGGCTCGCCGCGCAATGGACTGTACGAGAAATACAGTGATGATGAAATGCGTCTTGTGCGATTCAAAGAACAGCGCAAGGCGGCAGTTGTCGGTGAGTTTTCCGCGCAGGTGATGTTGGACTTCCCGAGCAAGATAGTCAAAGATGCCTCCCAGATGGAACCTGTGGACGATATCCTGACAATTCTCCGGGCAACCAAACCGAAGGCGGTATACACCCATAACCTTGCAGACAAGCACGATACGCATGTCGCCGTCGCGCTCAGAGTGATCCAAGCCCTCAGAAAGCTGGACCCGGCTGAACGTCCCGAAAGAGCCGTGGGGTGTGAGGTCTGGCGTGCATTGGATTGGATGGTCGACTCCGACAAGGTCACGATGAACTTATCCGATCATGAAAATCTACAATATGCCTTGCTGGGTGTCTTCGATTCGCAGATCGCAGGCGGCAAGCGTTATGACCTGGCATCAATGGGACGCCGTCGCGCCAATGCCACATATTTTGAGTCGCACGGTGTGGATGTAACGACCGGGTTGAGTTACGGCATGGATATGACACCGTTGATGATCGACCCAAACCTCAACCCCGCCGATTTTGCGGCCCAATTCATTCAGCGTTTTGCAAACGAAGTCCAAGAACGAGTGAGCAGGATGAGGTAGCGCATCCTGATACTTGAAAACAAAATGGAAAGGAGTTGATCGAAAGGACTGTATAATTAAAGTGTGGCAAGTTTGATTACGTTGTTTCCATAATTACATAAGGAGAAGAAAATGCAAAAGAGACTGTTTGGTTTATTGTCCGTCCTGGTCTTGGCAAGCCTTGTGCTGGCAGCCTGTGGCGGATCTGCTGCGACGGAAGCGCCTGCCGCAACTGAAGCTGCTGCGACGGAAGCACCTGCTGCAACCGAAGCCCCGGCCGGAGAAGTTGTAACTATTACCATCGAAAGTTGGCGTAACGACGACCTGGCAATCTGGACCGATACGATTATTCCTGCTTTCGAAGCCCAGAACCCGAATATTCATGTTGTGTTTGCGCCCACCGCACCTGCTGAATACAACGGCGTGCTCAACACCAAGCTCGAAGGCGGCACAGCTGGCGACCTGATCACCTGTCGCCCATTCGATGCCTCGCTCAAGCTGTACCAGGCTGGGTACCTTTCCTCCTTGAATGACCTGCCTGGCATGGAAAACTTTGGCGATGTCGCCAAAAGCGCCTGGATCACCGATGACGGCTCGGATGTCTTCTGTGTGCCGATGGCTTCTGTGATTCATGGGTTCTTCTACAATAAAGATATCTTCGACAAGTATGGACTGCAGGAACCCGCTACCCGCGAAGAGTTCTTTACTGTGTTGCAGACCCTGAAAGATAACGGCGAAACCCCGCTTGTAATGGGTACCTCCGATCAGTGGGAAGCCGCCACGATGGGCTTCCAGAACATTGGTCCCAATTACTGGGGCGGTGAAACTGGTCGTCTGGCGTTGATCGATGGCTCTGGAAAGTACACGGACGAAGCTTATGTCAAGACGTGGCAAGACTTGGCGGATTGGGCTCCGTTTATGCCGGAAGGCTTTGAGGCTGTCAAGTATCCCGATTCGCAAAGCCTGTTCACTCTCGGCAAAGGCGCAATCTACCCGACTGGTTCATGGGAGATCGGTTTGTTTGAAAAAGATGCCTCCTTCAACCTGGGCATCTTCCCGCCCTATGTTGAGAATGCCGGTGACACATGCTACATCAGCGATCACACCGATATTGCCATCGGCATGAATGCCGCCACCGCCCATCCCGAAGAAGCGCAAACCTTCCTTAGCTGGGTTGCTTCGGATGAATTTGCCGCACTGTATGCCAATGCCTTGCCCGGTTTCTTCCCGTTGAGCAACGCTCAAGTGACGCTTGATGACCCGATTGCCAATGAGTTCCTTGGCTGGCGTCAGACTTGCGAATCCACTATCCGCAATTCGTACCAGATCCTTTCCCGCGGGGAACCAAACCTCGAGAATGAACTCTGGCGCGTAAGCGCGGCCGTCATAAATGGTACGTTGACACCGGTTCAAGCTTCTGAAGAAATTCAGGCTGGCCTCGATAAGTGGTATACCCCGTAGGTTGCTCGTTTGTAAGTTACGTCATCCCGGCTATAGCCGGGATGACGTCCTTTTATAAATTACCCAGGTTGCAGGAGGCGCACTATGCCAAAGTCACGTCGTAGGTCATTGTTTCCTTTTCATATTATCGTTTTTCTCGC
This sequence comes from uncultured Anaerolinea sp., assembly GCA_964648645.1. GTDB lineage: Bacteria > Chloroflexota > Anaerolineae > Anaerolineales > Villigracilaceae > Villigracilis. Next base: position 5,385 of record CAZYLM010000025.1, on the reverse strand, counting down.
TCCAGCGGTGTTGCTCTATTCCCTTTTCATGGTGATCCCGCTGGCGAACTCGCTGCGACTGAGTTTCTTTGTAATTGGTGACCAGAATCAACTGAGTTATACCGGAATCCAGAACTACATAAAATTGTTCAGCGACTCCAATTTTGCGCCTTTCTTCTGGAGGGCACTGCGCAACAACTTTGTGTTTTTTGGAGTGCATATGTTGGTCCAAAACCCGATCGGGCTGTTGTTGGCGGCATTGCTTGCGGAAGGCGGGCGGGTGCGTAATTTTTTCCGCACGGTCATTTTTATGCCGACCGTGCTTTCTGTTGTTATCATCGGTTTTATCTGGCAATTGATTTTGAATCCGCTTTGGGGTGTGGCGGAAAGCATGTTGGTGGGGGTCGGGTTAGGGGAGTGGTTCGGTCCGTGGCTTGGTAAACCAGAATCCGCCCTTGTTACTGTAGCATTGATTTCGGTCTGGCAGTTTGTGGGCATTCCGATGATCCTCTTTTACGCGGCATTGATCGGAATCCCGGATGAACTGACCGAAGCAGCCCGAGTGGATGGTGCGACCGCCTGGGATGTTTTTTGGAAGGTCAAGTTTCCGCTCATCCTGCCGACTGTAGGCATCGTCAGCGTATTGACGTTCGTGGGCAATTTCAACGCTTTCGATCTGATCTACACAATGAAAGGCGCAAATGCGGGACCTGAATTCTCCACTGACATCATGGGCACGTTCTTTTACCGCACATTCTTTGGGCAGCAGTTGCAGTTGGGTAACCCAACCATGGGGGCGACTGTGGCAGCCATGATGTTCTTGATCATTTTAACCGGCGTTTTGCTTTATATGTTCTTGTGGGCACGGCGCGTCCAATCCTACGAAATGTGAGGCGAGCGATGAAATCAACTCCTTTATACCGCCTGCGTCAATGGATCGGAAGAAGCATTCCCATCCTTATTCTTACACTTTATGCGGCTGTTTCACTTTTCCCGATCCTGATGATCCTTTTCAATTCTTTCAAAGCGAAAAAGGCAATTTTCGGAGAACCCTTTCAACTTCCGAACCCCGAAACATTCAGTTTGATTGGGTATGAAACTGTTTTCGACCGATCAACTTTCCATATCTACTTTCTAAATAGTGGTATGGTGACATTTGCCGCCCTCATATTGACCTTGTTCATCGGTGCAATGGCAGCTTTTGCACTGGCGGAATACGATTTCCCCGGCAACGCCATGGTTGGCCTGTATCTATCAATCGGCATCATGATTCCGATCCGCCTTGGCACAGTGGGTATCTTGCGCCTGATGGTTGGCCTCAAACTGGTCAATACGCTCACAGGACTGATCCTCATCTACACGGCCCAGTCGTTGCCCATGACGATCTTCATCCTGTCGCAGTTTATGCGTCAGGTGCCACAGGACCTTAAGGATGCGGCGCGTATCGACGGCGCCAGCGAATACCGCATATTTGGCATGGTCCTGCCACTCGTGCGCCCCGCTTTGGGAGCGATCGGCATCTTCACTATGATCCCGATCTGGAATGATCTATGGTTCCCGTTGATCCTTGCGCCTTCTGCCAAAACTGCCACCGTGACCTTGGGTGTCCAGCAGTTTCTCGGCCAGTGGGTTTCGGATTGGAACGCGGTGCTCTCGTCCCTGACCCTTGCCATGGTTCCCATTCTCCTTCTTTACATGTTATTCTCCCAACAAATGATCCGCTCGATTACTGCAGGCGCGGTCAAGTGATAATGTCGGGCGTTATCTAACAATCCGTCTGGGAAAAGCCCTTACGTTGCTTCATTGATAAAAGATGGACCTCATCAGCAAAAATAATAAATGGAGGACTCATGAAAGTTGGAATCGTCGGTGTTGGATTTATGGGGACGACTCATGTGGCAGGATGGGCTGAGACGCCCGCGCAGGTCGTTGGTTTCGTCGCAGAAACCCAGCTAGAAGCAGAGGCGCTTGCAAAACAATATGGTGCAAAAACCTACCCAAATCTAAGCGCCATGCTCCCCGATGTGGACGTGGTGGATATATGCTCGCCAACACACTTGCACTTGGAAATGATCCAAGAAGCTGCGGCGGCTGGAAAGCATGTGATTTGTGAAAAACCTCTGGCGCGGACAACCGCGGAAGCCTATCAAGCTGTCCAGGCGTGTAAAATAGCCGGCGTACAATTGCTTGTCGCGCACGTGGTGCGTTTCTTTCCTGAATATGCGTTGGCTCGAAACGCCATAATCAACGGACAGATCGGCAAGCCGGCCGTCCTTCGTTTGCATCGCGGAAGTTATCGCCCCAAGAAACCTGCGGGCAACTGGTTCCTTGATGAGGCTAAATCGGGTGGAATCCTCATGGACCTGATGATTCACGATTACGATTACGCTCGTTGGATCGCGGGGGACGTTCTATCCGTTTCGGCGCAGCGGGTGACCGAGGCACACCCGAATGCCCCAGTGGATTACGGTCTGGCCATCCTTACACATAGCTCTGGCGCAATATCGCATATTGCAGGCTCTTGGGCATATCCGCCCCCAACCTTCATTACACGCTTCGAACTGGCGGGTGATCGCGGGTTGATTGAATTCGATTCGCAGGCAAGTGCGCCGATCCATAATTTGATTTTAAAAAGCGGTGGAAACGATGCACCAGATGTGGGGCTGCCCTCCAGTCCTGTTTCTGAGAACCCCTATACGACCCAAATCAAGGAATTTTACGCAGCACTGGCGGATGGAAAACCAGTCCGCCTCAACTCGGATGATGGGCTGGCTGCTGTACAAATTTCCGAAGCGGCCATCCAATCCGCACAAAGCGGACAACCGGTGACTTTGAGATCCTTGATGGAGGCATAACATGAAAATCGGAATCCTATCGTTTGCACATCATCACGGTGAAGCCTATATCTCGAGCTTGCGTCGCATGGAAAATGTTGAATTGCTCGGTGTCGCTGATGAAGATTCCGCGCGCGGCACGGCGTTGGCGAAACAATACGAAGCGCATTACTTCCCTTCCTACGAAGCCCTACTTGATGCCGGACCCGATGGCGTGATTATCTGCACCGAGAACAATCGTCATCGTCCACTGGTGGAGATGTCTGCCTCTCGTGGTGTACACGTGTTATGTGAGAAGCCCATTGCCACAACGTACGAAGATGCGAAAGCCATTGTGGACGTTTGTAAAAATGCTGGCGTCATTCTAATGACTGCCTTCCCTATGCGTTTCAGTGCACCGTTGATCGAGGTCAAAGCGCGGCTTGATAACGGCGACTTTGGCGACGTGTATTGCTTCAATGCGACGAATCAAGGCGAGTTGCCAACAAAACACCGCACTTGGTTTGTTGACCCCGAGTTTGCAGGCGGCGGCGCCATCATGGACCACACCGTCCATCTGGTGGATATCATGCGCTGGTTCACAGGCTCTGAAGTGGAAACGATGTACGCCCGCAGTAATAGAATCTTTCACGCTGAAGAAGTCGAAGTGGAAACAGGCGCGTTGGAAATGATGACCTTCAAGAACAAGGCGTTTGCAACCATCGATGCGAGCTGGTGCCGACCTCAATACTGGCCTACGTGGGGCGGCTTGACCTTTGAAATGGTCACACAACGTGGTGTAGTGTTTGTGGATGCTTTCCGCCAGAATCTAAACATCTATTCACACGATGCACAGCGCGCCAACTGGTCGTATTGGGGTTCGGATATGAATCACGCCATGATCGCTGAGTTTGTTTTGGCGTTTCGCGAAAACCGCCCTCCCAAAGTCACTGGGGACGATGGGTTGAGGGCGGTGGAAGCGACCCTGGCTGCGTATGCTTCGCTCAAAAGTGGGCGTACAGAAGTGGTAGCCCGGACTTAATCATTTATCCGATTATCCATGACCCTGTTTTCCGAGATCAATCAGCAGCCTGACCGCATAAAAAACCTGCTGGCTTCCCAGCGAAAGAATGTGGAAAAGATCGCAGCTGAAATTCAAAAGTGCGATATCAATTATGTTTTCCTTGCCGCGCGCGGCACATCCGATAATGCGGGGCGGTACGCCAATTATCTGCTTGGCGCGGTCAACGGGCTTCCGTTAGCGCTGGCGACGCCGTCACTGTTCACATATTATAAAAAGCCGCCTCTGTTGAAGAATGCTTTGGTGGTCGGGATCTCGCAATCGGGCAAGTCGCCGGATATCGTTAGTGTACTTGAGGAAGGACAACGGCAGGGCTGTATGACGCTGTCGATCACGAACGAAGCGGATTCGCCGCTGGCGCGAGCTTCGGATTTCGTTCTGAATATTCACGCAGGTCCGGAAAAAGCTGTCGCTGCAACAAAGACCTACACCGCTGAGCTGATGTCTGTCGCCATGCTGTCTGCTGCGTTGAGCGGTGATAAGAAACAATGGGGGGAACTTGGCGGGGTTTCAAATTGGATGAAGCAGGCCTTGCAACAAAGTGATTTTATTGCCGAAGCTGCACAAAGGTATCGTTACATCGACCAGACCGTTGTACTTGGGCGCGGGTTTAATTACGCGACAGCGTTCGAGTGGGCGTTGAAGATGAAAGAGCTGACCTATATTATCGCCGAGCCGTATTCTTCCGCCGATTTTGCGCACGGACCGATCGCCATGGTCGAGAGCGGATATCCGGTCTTTGCGGTGGCGGCAAAAGGCAAGGTCTTCGATTCGATGTTAGGGATGCTTCAACGCTTGCGCGAGCGGATCTCTGCCGAACTTGTGGTCATCTCGAACGACAAAAAAGCCTTGTCCCTGGCGCAGGTTCCGTTGAGAATCCCGGCTGAAACCCCTGAATGGCTTTCACCCCTGGTGGCGATCCTGCCTGCGCAATTGTTTGCTTATCATCTGACCCTGGCAAAGGGCTACAACACTGAGCAGCCGCGCAGCATCCGCAAGGTGACCGAAACGAAGTAATTTGCCTTAAAGAATCTCTCTGACAGGGGGAATTACTGCATAATGCAAAAAAACGAACCGAGGAGAGTCCCATGCGCGTATGCGTTTTATCCGACGAACATCTGGAGGATTTCGACCCAGCGCCTTATTTGAAGGGTTACGATTGGGAGATGGTTACGTTGATCGCGCCTGTGGCGGAAAAGATCCGTGCGCTCGCGGCGACAGGCAAATACGATGTATTTTTGAATGTCTGTGAGGGATACGAGTTCGAGGACGAAGAGGACGACGAACAAGGCTATCAGGGCATCGAGGTCGTGCAGGCGTTGGAGGAGATGAACCTGCCCTTCACCGGCGCGGATTCGCATTGCTTTGACCCGACCCGCGAAGAAATGCAGGCGCTTGCGGACGCCAATGATGTCGGTTTTGCGAAGGGGTATCGTGTCCACAATGTGGAAGAAGCCGAGCAGCTCGTCAAAAACCTGCGTTTCCCTGTCATGGTAAAACACCCCAAGAGCT
>CAZYLM010000024.1:0-21713 GCA_964648645.1 uncultured Anaerolinea sp. | reverse complement strand
ATCGGGGTGTGGCTCAGACCGGTAGAGCGCACGGTTCGGGTCCGTGAGGTCCGGGGTTCAAATCCCCGCACCCCGACAGCTTTGAAAGCAAAGACTCCCAACCCGAGGGAGTCTTTTTGTTAGGTCGGGGGTTCCCCTTACAAGGACAGGCAGACTCCCGCACTCCGATAGCTACAAAAGTAAAGGTTCCCAACCTAAGGGAGCCTTTTTGTTTTTACTTTTTCAGCTGCTGGCAATTTCCAAGGTCCTAAAAGCGAATAGCCTGTCCGTCTGGTTGTTTGATTTAGAACTCTGCTTGCTTTTCCTACCATTCTTGTCTATACTGTGTGGAAATTCCACTTCAAGGAGGCAGGCATGTCCACAGTGCGCGATATGATCCGAAAAAAGGGAAGTGAGATCTTTTCAGTTTCACCAGATGCGGTTGTCTACGAAGCGTTGGCGATTATGGCGAAACATAATACGGGGGCGTTGATGGTCGTGGCCGGAAACAAGATCGAGGGCATCATATCCGAGCGCGACTGTGTGCGAAAGCTGGACATCGAAGGTCGATCTGCAAAGACGGCAAAAGTTATCGAGATCATGACCTCGAAATTGATCTCCGTCGAGGCGGGGCAGCAATTGGAAGAATGCATGTCTTTGATGATCGAAAAGAACGTCCGGCACCTGCCTGTTTATGACGGCAAGGAATTACTCGGGTTGATTTCCATCCGCGATGTATTGAAGGAGGTCATCGATGTGCAAAAATCGTTGATCGCCCAGCTGGAACATTACATAACAGGCGGGGGCAGGTAAAAGTAAAAAACGAAGAGCCTTGCAGCATGCAAGGCTCTTTTTATCAGCTTTGGGGGGGGTGCCCTTGCCAGGGTAGTTTATCCAGATCCACATTCCCTCCACTGAGAATAACACCAACTTTCAACCCCTTGAGATCGATCTTCTTCTCCCACAATACAGCGATGACCGTCGCTGCCGATGGCTCGATAATGAGCTTCACCCGCTCCCAAATGAATTTCATCGAGTGCAATATGCCTTCCTCGCTGACAGTAACGATCCGCTCGACATGTTTTTGTATAATTGGAAAGGTGAAGGCGCCGAGTGAAGTTAGTAATCCGTCCGCGATGGTTTTTGGGTTTTGAGAGGGGACTATCCTTCCTTCTTGAAGTGAACGATAGGCATCATCCGCCATTTCAGGCTCGGCAGCAATGACCCTGATACCCGGCTTTATTTCTGTTGCTGCGATCAATGTGCCGCTTAGCAATCCGCCGCCGCCGACCGGGGCAATTATGGCATCCAGACCGGGAATGTCTTCCAATAGCTCGAGGGCGGCAGTCCCTTGGCCCGCGATTACTCGCTCATTATCGTAAGGATGCACCACGGTTGCTCCAGTATCGAGTCGGATTCTCTCCATTGTGCTCTCCCTTGAATCCAGGGTCGGTTCGCAGAAAGTGATCTGCCCTCCATATCCAGCTACGGCGTTCTTCTTAACCTGCGGCGCGTTATCCGGCATGACAATATAGGCTGGGATTCCGCGCATCTTCGCCGCCAAAGCCAGCGCTTGGGCGTGATTCCCGGACGAATGGGTGCAGACTCCATATTTTCCTTCTTCCTCTGTCAATGACCAGACAGCGTTGCTTGCCCCACGGAATTTGAATGCGCCGACCTTCTGAAGATTCTCGCATTTCATGTAAACCCTAGCGCCAATTTGTTTGTCAAGACTTTCACTTGTCATGACAGGTGTGCGATGGATATACGGTTTGATCCGCTGGGCAGCTTGTTTTACTTCTTCAATTGTCACGGTCATTTTGATTGCTCCAGTTTTGATATTTACTGCTGTCCATGAACTTAATATCCTTTTTCGAAGTCGACGACGTGCTTCAAGGGTTTACCGTCAATGTAAAGGCGGTAATTCTCTATAAATATCTTTACGATGTCTTCCGGCAGGCTTGGCGCTGAGGTGTGGAATGTCATCGTAAGGTTTGGTGCTTCCCAAAAGGGATGTTCTTTTGGCAGAGGCTCATCATTGAAGACGTCTAATATAACACCGGCGATTTTTCCATTTTGTAATGCTGCCAATAAAGCTTTCTCATCAACTGCAGAACCGCGGCCAACGTTGACAAATAGGGCATGGGTGGGGAGTGTATTAAGAATGCTTGCACCTACTATCCCGCGGGTTTCACTTGTGTTCGGCAGGATGTTGACCAGATAATCGACTCCGCTAACGAATTCAAGGATTTCATTGTCGTGAAAAAACTTGTCCACATAAATACTTGTATTACTTCCCCGTGTATATCCGTGAACGGTCATACCGAAGAATTTTGCGGTCTTCGCAACCTCGACCCCGATCGATCCGACCCCCAAAAGACCGATGGTCTTTCCTCGAAGTGTTCCGGTCAGAGATTTATCCCATATCTTTTTCTTTTGCGCCTCTGCCCTTTGAAATATTTTTCTTTCGTGGGCAAGTAGGTAACCAAAAATGAACTCAGACATCAATCCACCAAAAACTCCGCGGGCGTTGGTCAGGGTGTAATCCCGGCGTAGGGAAAGATCTAAGAGCGGCTCGACGCCCGCCCACATCGATTGGACCCAGCGTAGTTTAGGCAAGCCATTCAATCGATTCCGGATCGAGTGAGGCGCTCCGAAGAGTATTTCGCACTCTACCGTAAGAGTCTCATCGATGATCAGATCGGGCAGATTCGCAGACCTGACCAAGGATATATATTCTTCTTCGCTGTTGTGGTCGATGAATAAATGGGGCATGGTGGTTGCAATTGTACCCATATTTTTACGGCTATAATTACGGACATGAGTTCTCCGAAATATTCATTTAAAGCGTTCATGGATGGAATCATCGATTATGCTGGAATTTATCCTCCCGCAAACCTTTCTCTTGAAAAAGCGTTCACGAATTTTTGCAGGTACCGGTCTACTGGTGAAGCGTGGATGCTTTCCCGGTTCGTCATTCCTGCGAGAAGATTGGTTGAACTTCCAGGTTTCGTTGACAAAATAACCTTCTCAGCCGTCAGCCGGGGCGGAATAGACTTGGAAGATTTTGAAAAAAATATCAGTGAGGATATTTCGGATATAAAAGCATTCAACGAATCTGGGGCAGGCATTGTCGATGTGTTCGAAGCTGCTCTACCAGCCTCCGAGCTGAAGGATAAATACACAGCCAATGAGATCGTGAATCGGGTGGCGGAACGATTGAACAGGAATGGCATTACTGTTTTTTTTGAATCTCCCTTCGGCGTCGGGTGGGAGGAGAGGACCGAAAAATTGATCCGCGCTTTGAAGAAGGTCAAGGATAAGCATGTCGGTTTAAAACTGAGGACGGGCGGAATAACCTCAGAGGCATTTCCGTCCACGGCCCAGGTTGCCTGGGCGATTTTTGAGGTGCGTGACGCAGGTGTGCCGATGAAGTGCACAGCTGGTTTGCATCATCCGATAAGGCATTACAACGAAAGCGTGAAAACAAAAATGCATGGTTTTCTGAATGTTTTCGGTGCAGGTATTCTGGCATATGTCAATAGAATTCCTCCGGAGGAAATTCAATCGGTCCTTGAAGAAGAAAACCCTGCGAATTTTATCTTTGACGAGAATGGCTTCGAGTGGAAGGGGTTGCGTGTGTCAAATACGGAGATAAGCAAAGCCCGGCACTTTTTCACGGCTTTTGGAAGCTGCAGCTTCGACGAGCCGCGGGCAGATTTGCAAGAACTGGAATTACTTTAGCTTGGGCAGCCAGGTTAAGCCTAACTACCGAGAGAAATTATCTACATGACGATTATCGAAATCAACAAAGATTCTGAGTTCCCCATTCAAAACCTGCCATATGGAATATTTTCCACTATGGAGAATTCGACGCCAAGAGTTTGTACAAGGCTTGGCGATATTATCGTTGATCTGGCTTTGCTCGATGCTGGGGGGCGATTTGAGAAAAGGTTTGGATTCTTTAGTGACCCAACCCTCAATCGGTTCATGGCATCTGGGCACGAGGTGTGGCAGAAGGTCCGTCAGGGGCTAATGGAGATTCTTGGGGAGGGACAAGCATCCCTTATGAGTGAGGCGCTGACCCACGTTGATCAGGTTCAAATGCACCTCCCTGTAGATATCGGAGATTACACGGATTTTTATGCTTCTCGCGAACACGCTACCAACGTAGGCACCATGTTTCGCGGAAAAGAAAATGCGCTTATGCCAAACTGGCTTCATCTGCCGGTTGGCTATCATGGGCGTGCAAGTTCAGTGGTGTTGTCTGGCAGGGATGTGGTTCGTCCGCGAGGGCAGGTCAAGCAGAAGGATGCACCCGTGGAGTTTGCAGCTTCGCGGCAATTGGATTTCGAACTGGAAATGGGCTTCTTCATTGGCTCTGGAAACGATCTGGGGACACCGATTTCGATCGAGCATGCATACGATCATATCTTTGGAATGGTTCTCCTCAATGATTGGAGCGCGCGTGATATTCAAGCCTGGGAGTATCAGCCGCTTGGGCCATTCCTCGCGAAAAATTTTGTGACTTCGATCTCGCCCTGGGTTGTTACGATGGACGCGTTGGAGCCTTTCCGCGTGCCTGTGCCGGGGCAGGACCCCCCGCCTCTCACTTATCTTCATTCAGGATCAACAAGTGGGTTTGATATTACTCTCGAGGTGACTCTGCAATCCGCCCGTATGGATGAGCCGCAGATCATCAGCCGTTCGAATATGAAGCACCTTTATTGGAGCATCGAGCAAATGCTGGCGCATCATACGATCACCGGCTGTAATATGCGGTCCGGTGATCTGTGTGGGACCGGTACCATCAGCGGGCCGACGGACGATAGTTTTGGCTCAATGCTTGAATTAACCTGGCGAGGCGAAAGGCCGCTCACACTGGCCAGTGGAGAAACGCGAACATTCTTGCAGGATGGCGATACGGTAGCCATGAAGGGATATTGTCAGGGCGATGGTTACAGGGTTGGTTTTGGTGAAGTTAGCGGGAAGGTTCTCCCGGCGTTATAAAATAAAAAAAACCCCGGTTCAGTCGTGATAGAACCGGGGTTTTTTATTCGGTACTACCTGCGTCGTCTTCGTCCGCCGCGCAGTAAACCTACCAGCCAGATGAGAATGACCGCACCTCCGATGGCGACGAGAAAGCTATAGAAATTGAATCCTGTCACACCCGGCTTGCCAAAGAAATTTTCCATAATAAAGCCGCCAATGAAAGCCCCGGCGATGCCGACGACTATATTCGCAAGCGCACCCATCTGGCGGTCAGTCTTCATGATCAGGCTGGCGATCCATCCTGCCAGCGCGCCGAAGATGACCCACACAACGATCGAAAATAGATTCATAACTCTGCCTCCGTTGTAAAATTTTTTCTGCGCCGGATTATACCGCTTGGGAGCGCCTAAAAGAGGGCGCCGCTTTCGGAATATTGTGGTGTGATTGAGCACTCCGTTATAATTTGCCCGATTGGAGGCAGTGCAATGACCCAGGAAAAAGCCGCACCCGCGGACATGCCCGACCAGGTGGAGCTCAAATTTAAGATCAAAAACCCATTAAGCACATTTCGCTATGCAGGGTTGTTTTTGCTGGTGTTTATCCTGATCCGAAATTTGTGGGTATCGGACGATGCGTTTATCACCCTCCGAACTGTAAGTAATTTTATCCACGGCTATGGATTGGTGTGGAATGTAGGGGAGCGGGTTCAGGTCTTTACTCATCCACTTTGGATGTTACTTTTAATCCCGTTCAACTTTTTCGTCGGAGATCCGCTGTATGCGTTCTATATCCCTTCTTTGATGTTGTCCATCGGAACCTTGCTGATCTTGTTTCGGAACTTTGCCCATAAGCCGATTCAGATCGCGCTGGCAGTGGTCCTGTTGGGTAGCTCCGCAGCATTTGTCGATTTTTCATCGTCAGGATTGGAAAACCCGCTGACTCACCTGATTGTGATCGCATTCCTGGTAATTTATTTCCAATCCGAAGCCATCACACCGAAGCGCTTTTTTCAGTTGTCTTTATTGGCAGGGTTGGCGACACTAAATAGGATGGACATCCTAATTTTGCTTTTGCCCGCCTTGGTGCAGATTGGCATTTCCCGGAAGGGTCAATTCCTGCAGAGTGGGCTTTATTTGCTGGCCGGGTTTCTTCCGTTCATTGCCTGGGAGCTTTTCTCTATCTTTTATTACGGTTTTCCGTTTCCAAATACATATTATGCCAAAGCAGCAACGGGCTTGCCTTCCGAATTGCTTTATAAACAGGGAATCGCCTATATTGAGAATTCCTTCCATTGGGACCCGCTGACCCTCGGTACAGTTTTGTTTGGCGTTTTATCCCTTTTCAATCGAAGGGACGCAAAGAGGGTCAGTATCGCTGCAGGTTGTATTCTTTACCTCTTCTACATCCTATGGATCGGCGGCGATTTTATGTCAGGAAGGTATTTTTCAGCCATGTTCCTGATGGGTCTGACCCTGGTATTGACGCTTGATCTCGAGAAGTTGTTTAGTGACCTGCCTCCGCGCACCATTCAGTTTGGTTATTTGATCTTGATTCTGGTGGGGCTGTCTTCCGATCGCCCGCCGATCACAACGCATCTCGGGCAGCCCGGTCTGTATTCGGATCAATACGGTATCGTCAGTGAGCGCTTCTATTACTTCGATGCCAACGGCTGGATTAGTTATTTCAAGTTTAAGGGAAGGCACGAGCTTGCAGTAAAAGGCATTGAGGCAAGCCAGGCAAAGATCTCACCTGTGGAGATGAATACGACCGGCATGTTCGGTTACTATGCCGGTCCGGATATTTACATCATCGATACACATTCTTTGTCGGACCCACTCCGCGCACATCTTCCAGTCGATGGTCCTTCCCGGATCGGACATTACGAACGGGCAATGCCTGCCGGTTATCTTGAGACCATCCAATCCGGATTTCAAGAAAATTTGATCGTGCATCCTGATCTCCGTCGTTATTACGAAAAATTATCGATACTGACCCGCGGAGATCTACTCGCCCCCGGGCGTTTTCAAGAGATCATTCGTTTCAATACCGGGTATTACGATACCCTCATCCAAAGCTACTGGCGCAGCGTCCATCCGTGACCTGATTACGGCAGTTTCCAGACCCGGAAGTTATCGAATTGAACATATTGGATGCCAGATTTGCCTGTCGCTTTCCCAAAGTATAGTGCCACATCGCCGGATGCACCCTCTGGCTTGTCAATGACGCGCTCGTCTATTAACTTTCCATTGACGTAAAATCGCATCGCCTGATTGAAGCATTCAACCCGGAGTCGGTTGAGGAATCCGTCTGCGCTGGATGGCGCAAAGCTTTTTTGCTTCCAGGTCGTGGATGATACCGGAGTGCTCAGGTCGTCGAAGAAGTATTGGCTCGAATCTCCGACGCCCGAGGCAAAGAACCGGGTATTTCCTTCGGAATCCAATGTAATATTGTAGGCGATCCCGCAAAATGCGCCGCTTGCCATGCAATCCAGTTCGGCGATAAAACCGTCAAGGTTTTCACTAATGGGGAGAAGGGTAAATCCGTTAAAAGCTACTGTAACCTCTGGAATGCCATTGCGATAGTACGGCTCGATCTCTTCGCCGCTGGGTGTCAGGATTTTTACACCGTCCTCAAACGTGTTTTCGTAGATTAACTCCGCATCTGAGATTATTTCCTCCGCATGTGCGACTTCTGCGGTGGCGGTGGCAGATATGCTTTCTGCTGTAGCGCTTGCGACAGCTTGTTGAGTTTCCACTTCCCGTAGTGTTTGTTGACCTGAATCGGAATTCGACCAGTTGACGAACCATGCAAGCAACCCGCAGGTCATGGCAATTGCGGTAAAAACCCCGACAAGAATTTTCCTTCCACGTGGCATAAATTTCTCCTTGAATAAATTAATGGGTGATAGGTAGTAACAGAAATACCAGCAGGATCTCTGCCTGTTCTTTTGTAAGAGCATCAGGCACATTGCGCATAAATGGAACCAGAGGCTGGTGTTTGAAGCGCGCGAATGTGATGGCGTTATGAGGGACGATCATCTCTGCAATCGCTTTATCTTTTATGAAGATCTTCCCATATACATGTGGATCATCGGGTCCGCCGAGGAAGGCGAGGTCTGCATCGCTCAATGGGAAGTTTTCGGCTGTCGCACCCCGCTGGAATCTTGCAAGAATGTCGTCTCCCTCGTTCAGGAGAAGCCAATCATTATTCCTGGCTTCGAACCGCATCGCTGCTCCACCATTGGCGCGAATGGTTTGGTTTTTTATATTGCCAATGGCGTTATATAAAGTATCGACTGTAACGGCATCCTGTGTCGATTTCAACACGCTTTGAACCCGCTTCCCGATCACGCCTGAGGATTCGTTGTAATATTCCAGCCAATATGTGCCCGGCTGTTTTAAGCTGGGATAATGTTGCCTGGCGTATTCTCTGCCAAAACCAGCTGTGCCGCGCCCGCTGTAAGGTTCCGTCCAGGTGATCTCGTTGAATGCTTCGGTTATCCACGGTGATAAGGTTCTCTCCATGATAGATCTCCTTCTCTGTGTCCAAGGATTATAGGCTCAGTTCGAGTTTTTGCTTGCGGTACAATCGTACTATGCTCGATGTTACGAAATTTTCTCCCTCCCTGTTCGAGTGCTTCTATAATATCCAAGGAGTTTTCCGATGAAATCAGTTTCCCGCCTACACTTCGCTCATCTTCCCACTCCGGTAGAAGAGCTGCCCAATTTATCCAAAGCTCTCGGCGGACCGCGCATCTTCGTCAAGCGCGATGATCAGACCGGGTTGGCATTCGGTGGGAACAAAACCCGCAAGTTGGAATTTCTGATTGCCGAAGCGCGCGAACAAGGCGCGGACTTGCTCATTTCAGGCGGGGCGATGCAATCCAATCACTGCCGTCAGACTGCGGCGGCGGCGGCGCGATATGGCTTTGAATGCAAACTGGTGTTGACCGGGGTCAAACCGCAGCAAGCTACTGCGAACTTTTTGCTTGACCAACTCTTCGGCGCGGAGATCATCACCGTTGAAGATCGCGCCTTTCGGGATCAAACCCTGCAGAAGACCTTTGATGATGCCTTCGCTGCTGGAAAGAAACCGTATCTCGTTCCTTACGGCGGTTCCAGCCCAACTGGAGCGATGGGGTATACCTTTGCGGTGGAAGAATTCATGCAACAAAACATTCACGCAGACTGGATCGTCTTCGGCACATCCTCTGGCGGGACACATGCCGGGTTAGTGTTGGGTCAGCGTTTGTTTGGCTACAAAGGCAAAGTGCTGGGAATCAGCATTGACGAGCCCGAAGAAGAACTGAAATCGCACGTATCCGACCTCGCTTCACGTGCCAGTGAAAAACTTGGCGAGCGGATTCAATTCTCACGCAACAATGTACTTGCGACAGAAGATTATTGTCAGGCAGGCTATGGCGTCTTTGGCGCAGGCGAACGCGAGGCGATTCATCTTTTTGCCAAGCACGAAGGCTTATTGCTTGACCCTGTCTACACGGGCAGAGCCGCGGCGGGGATGATCGACCTTATTCGCAAAGGTTTCTTCAAGAAGGATGAGACGATCCTCTTCTGGCACACTGGCGGTCAACCCGCGCTGTTTGCGGATAAGTATTCGCAGGATGTAATCACGACCTGACAGGTCTTCACGAGAAATCGTTAAATCAAAACACCACCCCACGTAAGGTAACTTGTTTGGGGTGGTGTTTTATGAGACCTGTCAGGTATGTGGCGCGCGTCTTTTATTTACCAACGTCACCACCCCAATGATCGCCCAAATGGAATTCAATGCGGTTGCTGAGTACGCACCGTGATTGAAGGTGTAGTACGTCATGATGATGCCTGCGAAAATGTTCATGCCTTGATAAGCAAAGGAGTCGCTGGTCACTCGCTTGGCAGAGTTCATTGCAAAAGCGATCAAGTAGGTTGCCGAGCCAACCCAGCCGAGAATGTCGATAAAGTCCATTATTCCAAAATCTCCACGGTCATGCCAGTTTCAATCCTTCCCTCGTTCAAAGGAATGGTATTCATCCCAAAGATCGCGCCGAGTTCGTGGTTGCGATAGCCATTCAATGTCTTGAGCGGTTCTTTATTTTTCGCCAAGGTCTCTTTGTCAATCGTCGTCACCACACAGCGCGGACATGGCTTGACCAGCGCCATCTCCACTGTCCCAATGCGGATGCGCTTCCACGTGTCTTCTGCGAACGGTTCACAACCTTTAACCACAAGGTTCGGGCGGAAGCGATTCATCGGCAGCGCCGAATCAAGCCGCGAGTTTAAGTCTTGAAGCGATTCTTCCGAGATGATCAGAATCGGGTAGCCGTCTGCAAATCCGGTGTGGTCATCGGCATGGATAGCGTAGTTCGGATTCAACCTGCGCTTGAAGCCATCTGCCATGTGAACGAGGCGCACCGAGATGCCCAGCCAATCGGAGAACCATGCCGCGGCTTCATCGCCCTGATCGATGGAATCCACACCTCTGCTTGACCAGATATTGACGGGCGACGGCGTGCCGGAAGATTGAACCGTGAATTGGATGGATTCAAAATTTGGTGCAGACAACGTGACCGCCTCATTCTTAAGCGTGGGTGTGACCAGCGCCAGACGCGGATATTCACGCTGAGTCAGAAACTCGCCATCCGGCGTGACGACCATCATGCGCCGGTCATGTTCAAGCCCCATGCGTTGAATGTTGCTCGCGGGCACATCGAACCCACGGCAGGCTTTGATGGGGTAGTAGGTGAGGGTGGAAACTGTGATCATTTAAATCCTTTTTCCGTCATTGCGAAGTTATTTTGTTAATGTGTCGTAGATCATCCGCGATATTTCCGCCATGCACCCATGTGCCTGATTTTCATCATCTTCAGGGAAGCCATGTGTGAAGAGGGTGATCGCGTACGGTTTGCGATTTTTTGGAAAAACGATTCCTGTGTCGTGGAAGTGTTTGCCTGTCCAACCGGTTTTATGCGCCACTTTTGCCTCAGCAGGCAGCAAAGCAGGAATGCTTTCGTTGAACTCCTGACCAAACAACACTTGGATCATTTTGTCACTGGCTTCTTTTGAAACGACTTTTCCTTCTGCGATCAAGCGCATCATGTAGGTCGTTCCGCGCGCACTAAAGGTGTTGTTCATGTTCAAACGATAGGCTTTGTTGTCTTCAATCAGGCGAATTATGTTCACATCTGGAATGCCTAACTCTTTGATAAAGGCATCTACCCGCGCTGTGCCAACGAGTTCCATCAGAATATTCGTGGCAAGGTTGGAGGAACGTACGATCATCAGTCGATTCAGTTCGCGTATCGTCTCCATCTCGCCGATGCGCGGATACAAAGTCGCCTCTGAATCATCAGCGACGGAAAGTGTAAATTCACTGCCATCTACAATACTTTTGAATGAATTGACGATTTGTATTGGGTCATCTAGAGAGAATGCCCCCGCCTCTGCCTGACGGAATACCTCCATCATCACGGGCACTTTCATCGTGCTGGCTGGGTGCATCATCACATCGGCATTGATAAAGATTTCCTTGTTCGTCTCCAAGTCTTGCACTGCCACGCTGATAGTTTTGCCTTCGAATTGTGCGATGAACCTTTCCGGATTTTCCAAATTACGCTCCCTCTACAACGATGGCTTTGGAAATGGAATGTTTATGCCGCAAGGCACGTGCCTCGCTATACTCTGGCGAGTTGATCCATGCCTTGGCACGTTCTACATTTTCAAATTGCAGAACCACGATCCGCTTGGGCTGCCAAGCGCCTTCGAGTGTTTCTGTGTACCCGCCACGCACTACATATTTCCCCCCGTACAACGCCACAGTGGGCGCTGCCAGCTGTTTGTAGCCCTCGTAATTTGCAGGGTCTGTTACCTCAATATCAAAAATTACATAAGCAGTCATGTCATTATCCTTGGAATTTGATTCTTACATCCACTGCCACAACGCCTTTCGAAAGCACACGCAGTGGATTAATTTCTATTTCTTCTATCTCATCATGCTCGGCGGCAAGGCGCGAGAGTTTGACCAAAACATCCCTGACCGCTTCCTCATCTACTGGCGGGATGCTGCGAAAGCCTTTTAACTTCTTCCCAGCCCATGTTTTACGCATCATCGCATCCGCCTCAGCTTGCGTCAGCGGACCCAGGGTGAATGCCACATCCTTGAGTCCCTCCACCTCCACGCCACCCGAGCCAAACATGATCAATGGACCAAATTGTTGGTCGCGAACCATGCCAACGATAACTTCCTGCCCGCCAGAGACTTGACTTTGGAGATGCACCCCATCGATTCGCGGCGGAGGGACAAGTTTTTCCATGCGGGACATCATTTGTGTATAGCCAATTTGAAGAACAGTATCATCGCTGATATTTAGCATCACCCCGCCAACATCCGATTTGTGTAAAAGGTCAGGTGAGGCTATTTTCATCACAACCGGATAACCAAGTTCATTTGCTGTCGCTATGGCTTCACTTACACTGGCTGCCAATTTGATGGGTGCGGTGGGGATAGCATAGGCTTGCATGAGTTCGTCCGCAGACTGGCCACCTGTAGACCGCAGGCGATTGACGTTGGAGTCCACCCTCAGTGGCTTGCGGTTAAGGAGTTTTGCTCTCTTCGCCAAAGCTGCTAATGCTGATGCTGCCCGTTCCGGGAATGGGTACGTTGGCACTCTCGTCTCCCGAAACTCAACTCCTGCCTTTTCCACCAAAGCCGAACCCATTAATATGACCACAACCGGTTTGACGTTTTTACCAATGATGCTATTTATCGCCTTCGCAACCTCTTCTGCTTTGTACATTGGCGGGGGCGGCAGAATGACCATGGCGGCATCCACGTTTTTATCCTGGAGCATGATATCCAAACATTTTGCATAGGTTTCAGGCGACGCCGAAGCGAGCATATCCACTGGATTGTGTATGTTGGCTGCGGCTGGGAGGATGGCGGATAAAGCCTGGAGTGTTGAATCCGTCATTTGGGCAAGACTCAAATCGTGATGCTCGAGTGAATCGGCGGCGATCACTCCGGGCCCGCCTGCGTTGGTCAATATTCCAATCCTTGCACTTGTGATCAGTAGATTTGGATGATCTTTGTGGGGTGTCGCGAGTCCATTTGGATAGATATCCAATGCTCGCGCCCAGTCGAACATCTGCTCGGCGGTTTCGGCACGGAGTACGCCTGCTTTTTCGAAGGCGGCATCAAACGCAGTATCTGATGCGGCGAGCGCGCCTGTGTGCGAGGCAGCGGCTTTTTGCCCAGACTCGAAGCGACCTACCTTGAGTGCAACGACCGGCTTTTGTCTTGTAACCTCGCTCGCAGTGTGGACAAATCGCCTCCCGTTCGAAATACTTTCCATATACATCACAATGACTTTTGTGGATTCGTCCTCTACGAGCATGGGCAGCATGTCAGTTTCGTTGACATCAGCTTGATTGCCGAGGCTGGCGATGCGCGAGAAGCCGAAGCCCTGCCCGCGCGCCCAATCGATGATGGCGGCGGCGAATGCGCCAGAATGAGAGATGAAACCGATGCCGCCTTTCTCGGGCATGGGCGGTTGCAGGAAGGTGGTGTCGAGCGGGAAATGGGTGTCGATGGTGCCGATACAATTAGGACCTAAAAGACGCACGCCATATTTTTGGGCGATCTCAACACATTCTTGTTCAAGTTTTGCGCCCTCTTCGCCGACTTCACGAAACCCTGCAGAGACGATCACCGCTGCTTTGATGCCGCGTTTGCCGCATTCTTCAATGGCGCTAGGCGTTGCTTGGGTAGGGACGATAAGAACGGCTAGTTCCACAGGGTCTGGAATTTCTTGCAGGCTGGTGTGGATTTTTCTGCCAAAAACTTCGCCGCTTTTTTGTGCCACCAGATGAATCCCGCCCTGGTATCCGCTTTGGATAAGGTTGCGGGCAACGCCATAACCAAGCTTTTCCGGTGATGTCGAAGCGCCAATAATGACTACACCTTTGGGTCGGAAGAAAGGGACTAGGGTGGAATCCATCCGTGGATTAAACCATAAAAAGGTATATGTCTTGCCCCGAAATTATGTTTTCTTAGAGGGGTATATACAAGGGAGAGTAGATCCCATTTATAAGGTGAAAACACCGAATCGGGGTCTTTTCTCTGGATATTCAGAGTTTGGCAGTGCCCAATGATAAGGTCATTTTGAGTAATGTATCATTCCCCGTGAGATATAGTTATCACCACTTGTTTTCGATAAACGCTTTCCAGCCCACGCTTTCGGCAACACTCACCAATTGATTGACTTTTGCAGCATCGCCTTTCGCGTCATCGAGGATTTTTGTGAATAATCCTTCAAGCTCCCTGGTTTTTAAGCGGCGATATGCTTCTAAAACTTGTGACTGGGTCTCTGAAGTATATTCTGCCTTTACCCTTCGAGTAACATCCATCTCTGTGACGTTTTGCATTTTTTTCAGATAAACAAACGCGCCCAACACCAAAACGATCGCAAGCCCTGTAAAGATTTCAGAACTTCCCAACCCGTTCGAAATATCCCAGGTGAGGAATAATGCAAGGACGAGGATGATGGCGAACCATGCGTACTGCATTTTGCTGCTCATTTTTGCCTCTTTCTCTGATTTCATTGTAGCAAAAATAATGTGCGATTTCTACACTAGGGCGTTTGCAAAGGCTTGATTCGCCACAGGATTCATAGAGAAAATAAGCTTTATAAATCTTTCCTCAAATGTCTCGTACCCTCTGCCTGTACTGAGTCGCAGGCACAAGAGTGGCTACTTGCTCATGAGGTTTATCTATTTTAGACTCCTAGCATCTTACTTACCACCGAGAGCAGGATTCCGCCCGCAATTACGCTTCCCAACTGTCCCGCTGTATTTGCGCCCATGGCATGCATCAGGATAAAGTTGTTGTTGTCATCGTCGTTGGCGGTTTTAGCGGCGAGACGTCCCGCCATGGGGAAGGCAGAGATACCTGCCGCGCCAATGAGTGGATTGATCTTCCCACCGGTGACGAATGACATCAACTTGCCAAATAGTAATCCCGCCACGGTGTCGAGAGCAAAAGCGAACAGACCGAGCAGCATGATCTTGCCGGTATCAAAATTGAGAAATGCCTCGGCACTCATGGTCGAGCCGATGGCAAGACCTAGAAAAAGCGTAGCGATATTGATGATCTCATTTTGTGCGGCATTGCTCAAACGGTCTACTACGCCTGAAACCTTCAGGAGATTTCCAAGCATGAGCATCGAAATGAGGGGTGTCGCTTCGGGTACCAGCAAGCCCACGACCAGGGTCAAAACCACAGGGAAGAAGATCAGGGTCGTTTTAGAGATCGGCTTGGGTGCATACTCCATCTGAATAAGTCGTTCTTTCTTTGTAGTGAGCAGCTTCATTAAAGGAGGTTGGATGATGGGGATCAAACTCATATAGGAATAAGCTGCCACCGCGATGGGGGCGAGTAATTCTGGCGCAAGTTTGGTTGCCACAAAAATGGACGTGGGTCCGTCGATAGCGCCGATGACTCCGATGGATGCAGCTTGGTTGAGCGGAAAGCCCAACGCAATCGCCAGCATCAATGTGCCGAAGATGCCGAATTGTCCTGCCGCACCAAGCAACACCATGCGGGGCTGTGCCAGAAGAGGTGAAAAGTCGATCATTGCACCCACGCCGACAAAGATCAGCAGTGGGAACAATTCGGTCTTGATACCCGCATCATATAAAACCTCGGTCATGCCTTCGGCGGCAGTCATGCCTGCCAGGGGAATATTTGCCAGAAGGCAGCCGAAACCAATGGGCAACAAAAGAACGGGCTCGATCTCTTTGAACACGGCCAGGTAGATCAGTACAAGTGCCGCAGATATCATCACACCATTGCCGATGGAGAAGTTCAAAAGACCTTTAAGCAGCTCCAGCAGTAGTTCGTATAAGTTCATGCTGACTCCGCAAATTCGATCAAAGCCTGTTTGTGCGCCACGCTTTGACCTTGACTCACCAGCACGTTGTCAACAATGCCGCTGAATATCGAGCGAATACTATTCTTCATTTTCATTGCCTCGATCACCAACACTACTTGTCCTGCCTCCACTTGCTCGCCGGGTTTAACAAAGAGTTCAAGAACAGTTCCGGGCAAGGGGGCGAAAAGTATATGGTTGCCTGCAGGGGGAAGGGTTCCTGGAATTGGCAAAGACGGCTTGGGCTCGAGGTTTACGCCCGCTTCAGGCTTGACCTCAGCCTGTCTGCCATTCTCAGGCATGACTTCAAACCGGAGCCCATCCACTTTTGCAATGATGGGGCGCTTATTGATATCTTCAATTTCAACTTCAAAGGTTTGGTTGTTGATGTTTAGTTTGTATTTCATGTTAATGCCCTCTTGGGCGTCCTTTTTCTGACATTTGCCTTGTTCGCATGCCCAATTGCCAGGCCGAGACGATGGCTGTGGGTGGCTGCTCCAGCGGGTGTGCAGAAGATGTTTCCTGTTCAGCCATTGCGATCGCAACAGCCAATAGGGCAACTTGCAACTTAGAGTCTGCTTGGGGTGTTGAGTCCGCTTCGGCTGAGTCGGAGGCGGGTTCTTTATCCGCAGTTAAGGCTGTGAGCACGATCATCATCAGCCAAAGCAATAAGATCGCTCCAAAGACGAGACCCATGCCGAGGGCGGTGATCTGTAGAGAGAGATTGAATTCACTCATGATTACACCGGTATATTCCCATGCTTGCGTGGGGGTGCTGGCGCGTATTTATCTCGCAGTGCTGATAGTGATGCGATGATCTTCGGGCGCGACTCACGCGGCTCAATGATGTCATCCACGTAGCCGGTGGAGGCTGCGTAGTAGGGGTTGTTGAATTTGTCGCGATATTCATCCGCCAGCCGTTTGCGTTCGCCGGATGGGTCTGGTGCGGATTCGATCTGTTTTTTATACAGGATATTTGCCGCCCCTTCCGCGCCGAGGACTGCGATCTCGGCCGAGGGCCAGGCATACGTGACGTCGGTGCCGAGATACTTGCTGGACATCACTACATACGCTCCGCCATACGCCTTACGGGTAATGATACAAATTTTTGGCACGGTCGCCTCGGAATATGCATAAAGCAATTTTGCGCCGTGGCGGATGATGCCGCCATGTTCCTGCGCAATGCCGGGCAGGAAGCCGGGCGAATCAACGAAGGTGACAAGGGGAACGTTGAAGCAATCGCACATACGGACGAAGCGTGTCATTTTATCGGCCGCATCGATGTCGATCACACCTGCCATGATGGACGGTTCTTGAGATACGATACCGACACTATGTCCGCCAATACGTGCCAGCCCTACGATCGCATTGCGTGCCCAATCTGGCTGTAGTTCCAGAAAGGTTCCCTTGTCAACGATTTTTTCTATGACCTGGTGCATCACATACGGTTCGTTTGCCGCCAGCGGGATGATGCTATTAAGTGACTCATCCATTCGGGAGAGGTCATCGGACGGTTGGTTATACGGGGGATTTTCAACATTGTTCGATGGTAGGTACGAAAGGAAGTGCCGCGCCATCTCGAGGGCGGCTTTTTCGTTTTTGACGCTTAGATGCGCCACTCCGCTGACGGAGTTATGGACAACCGAGCCACCCAGGGATTCCGCGTCGATGACTTCTCCTGTTACTGCTTTAATGACTTCCGGCCCGGTTAGAAACATGAACGATTGCTTTTCGACCATGATCACCAGGTCTGTCAGAGCAGGGGAGTAGGCTGCTCCGCCCGCGCATGGACCAAGCATGACACTAACCTGGGGTACCACACCCGAGTATTGCGCATTTCGCCGGAATATTTCTGCATATCCGCCCATTGAACGGACGCCTTCCTGTATGCGCGCGCCACCTGAGTCGATCAGTGAAATAAAAGGTACACCATTGCGGACAGCCAGATCCATGACGCGGCAGATCTTATGTGACTGCATCTCGCTTAGTGTTCCGCCGTAAATTGTAAAATCTTGTGAGTACAAATAAACTGTCCGCCCGTTGATCTGTCCATACCCTGTAATAACTCCGTCGCCGTAGAATTTTTCTTTCAACAACCCCAGTTCATCCCCCTGGTGGGTAATGAACGGCTCGATCTCATTGAACGTTCCGGGGTCTAGCAGCATTTCGATCCGGTCGCGTGCCGTCAACTTTCCTTTGGCACGTTGTTTGGCGTTTCGCTCTTCGCCGCCACCCTCTTTTGCTATCGCACGAACCTTTCTTAATTCCAAAATTCTGGGATCTTCCTGATTCATATCAAATCCTTTTGGTGATAAATTTCACAATTGGAAGTATATCATTGGATGTCGGACAAACCAGTGATGGAGGTCATACAGGAAATAGGATAATCCGCCTCCTCTTTTGATTTGAGTTGATTCTGTTTTATGAGCTTTTCTGCCTGAAAATAAAAGAGCGACCCATAGATCGCTCTAAAAATTGTTATGTCACAAAAGAGGCAGGAATTGGTTAAAGAACCCCAGGGACTATCCAAGAAACTCTTTAACTTTTTTCAAGAATTGGGCAGTGTCCACCGGTTTGGTTAGGTAATCTTCCGCGCCTTGTTTGATACCTTTGACCACGCTTTTGGAATCGTTTTCCGCGGAAACAATGATGATTGGAATATCACGTAACATAGGGTCTTCCTTGACCTTTGCCAAAACCGCGAACCCATCCATGACCGGCATCATCAGATCGAGCAACACAAGGTCGGGTTGTTCGCCTTGAATTTTTGCCAGAGCCTCCTGCCCGTTGGATGCTGTCACCACTTGATAGCCGGTTCCGTCCAGTGCCTGTTCGAGAACCTCGATGTTGAACGGTTCATCGTCCACGATCAAAACTTTTACTTTGCTCATTGTTCACCTCAGATATTCTTTGATTTTATTTTTTAATAGATTTCCGTCCACAGGTTTGGTGACGTAATCATTGCAACCAGCTTCTTTTGCCTTCTCGGCATCTCCGACCATGGCGTAAGCCGATAAGCCAATGATAGGTACAGATGCCATGTTTGCACGGATGCGGCGTGTGGCTTCGTAGCCGTCCATGATGGGGAGTGAGATATCCATGAGGATAAGATCGGGTTTTTCCAACTCTGCCAATGTTACTCCCTGCGCCCCGTTTTTGGCGAAAGATAATTCGTAGTCGTCTTCCAGTAATTGGGAGATGAAGTTGATATTGAGCTCGGTATCTTCAACGACCAGAATGGTCTTTCGTGTTTGCGAATCGCTTTTCACTTCGGCTTGGCTGCTGGAATCTATCAGAGTGGGTTCGGTTGAATGGACGGGGTCCACAATGGCGGCGGAAGAGGCGGGATCTTTTTCGTAGTGCATGGGGAAGGTGAGGGTAAACGTCGAGCCTTTGCCCAACACGCTTGTGGCGGTCAGATCCCCGCCGAGCAGACGGGCGAGGTCCCGGCTGATGGTGAGTCCCAGACCCGTGCCGCCGTATTGCCGCGTGGTGGTAGTCTCAGCCTGTTGAAATTCTTCGAAGACACGACCCACCGCTTCTTCGCTAATGCCGATGCCACTATCTTTGACAGAAATACTTATTATTTCACCGGCAAGTTTTTCCACTTTTAGAATGACCTTACCTTCGTGTGTGAACTTGGCGGCGTTGCTGAGCAGGTTGAGAATGATCTGCTTGATCTTATCTTGATCGGAGTAGACGAAGCCGATGGTTTCATTCACTTGTTTTTCGAGTGTGACATTAGGCTTAAGCAGGGGAGTGGCAAGTGCCATGCATTGATCGGTAAAACCGTTTAAACTGAATTTGCCAGGGATGACATCGATGCGACCCGCTTCGATCTTGGCAATGTCGAGCACAGTGTTGATCAAACCAAGCAGATGTTGCGAACTGGTGAGTATTTTATCCAGGTTATTGATCTGTTTTTCAGGCAGGACGTCCTCTGCCTTGCCTTTCACGATCTGAGTAAAGCCCATGATGGCATTAAGCGGCGTGCGCAACTCGTGGCTCATGTTGGCAAGGAAGGTGCTCTTGGCTTTGTTGGCTTGTTCTGCGGAGGCGCGCGCTTCTTCCGCTTCTGCGAAAAGGCGTTTTGTTTCTTCAAACAGGCGGACGTTCTGAACGGCAGTACCCATGTTCGAAGCGATGGTTTCAAGCAGGTTTAAAGAAAGATCCGTGAAGGCATTCTCGTTTTCATAATCTGCAAGGGAGATACCGCCGACAACTTCTCCACCTGACAAGAGCGGTAGCGCTACCATGGATTTTGGGGCATCATTGGCAATGGGACCCCGCCATGATCTGCGCCAGACCTTTTCAACATCCATATCTTTGACAACCCATGAAATACCTCCCCGCCTTGCGGAAGCGCGGATCATCAACTTATAGCGACTTATGTCAAAATTTTCTTCTGTCAGTGCGATCTGTTCGCCATTTCGTACCATATAAGGTGCGATAACATGTTCTGTTTCTTTATCGAAAATGGAAATGGCGATGTTGTTGATATTCAGTGCTTCCTGAATTCTTTCGCCCACACGCTGGATCATGCTTTCCAAATCGCCGCCCTCGGTTAATGTCTGCCCGATATTGTTGATGATCTGAAGTTCGGTTGCACGTTGCTCGGTCTCTTTGAGCAGGCGCTGGGTCTCCTCGAAGAGACGTACGTTTTGAATGGCTGTACCTATATTGGAAGCAATCGTTTCAAGCATACCAATTGAAATATCAGTAAAAGCATTTTCCCTTGTGTAGTCGCCAAGGGTCATTCCGCCGACCACCTTCCCGCCTGCGTGCAATGGTAATTTTGCAAAGGACTTGGGAATTTCAACTTCATTGACGCCTCCGAATAGGCGCCAGCTTTTTTCAGCGTCTCTGTTTACAACCCATGATCTCCCGCCGCCTCTTGCTGAAAGACGCAGGCTTGCCCGTATTTGGCTGAGCGAATAAGTCTCGCCTGAATCCCGCTTGCCATTGCGATATCCATAATGTGCAATGATGTGCTCGATTTTTTCATCGAACACAGTAATGCCGATACGTTCAGGTTTGAGTACCTCGCGCAGTCTGTTACCTACCCGTTCAAGTGTACTTTGCAAGTCAAGACCTTCGGTAAGCGTCTGCCCGATGTTGTTGATGATCTGCAATTCGGTGGCGCGTTGCTCGGTCTCCTTGAGCAGGCGTTGAGTCTCGTCAAAGAGGCGCGTATTTTGAATGGCAGTTCCCAAGTTGGCTGCAATGGTTTCCAGCAGGCTGGTCGAGACTTTGTCGAATGCATTCTCGTTTTCATAGTCAGCGATTGTGATGCCGCCAATTGCGCCTTTATCTGCCAGCAACGGGAGCAAGATAAAGGACTTTGGAACAGGATCGTCTGTGTGGAAATCCCCTGCAAATTTGTGCCAGCTTTTTTCGACGTTGGTCTTCACCACCCACGATCTGCCCATGCCTTTCATGGACATTCGAATACCCATTCTATATTTATTAAACGAAAAATGGTCTGCGGAAAAATAAGCACGGTTGCTATGAAAATACTGGGCGATTATGATGTCATTTTTTGGATCCGCAATGGTAATGCCGATATATTCCACCCTGAGTACTTCATGCAATCTCTCCGTTACATATTCGAGGGTACTATGTAGATCGAGACCTTCGGTTAATGTCTGTCCGATGTTGTTGATGATTTGCAATTCAGTGGCACGTTGCTCCGTCTCTTTGAGCAGACGCTGGGTCTCGTCAAAGAGACGGGCGTTTTGAATGGCGGTGCCCATGTTGGATGCAATAGTTTCAAGTAAACCAACGGTAATATTGGTAAATGCGTTTTCCGTTTCGTAATCTG
>CAZYLM010000023.1:0-21931 GCA_964648645.1 uncultured Anaerolinea sp. | reverse complement strand
GGATGTGCAAGGCTGTATGAGTGCGCATCAACTGGTATCGCCGCACCCAGTCCAAGATCCCGGAGGAGGCGGAGTTGGGTGCAGGCAAATGCCCGGTCCCGCCGAGAAAATGGAGCACATCATCCGCCTGCTTCTTGACCTTTTCCACCGGGTATCTGACTCCATTCACTTCAAGGAAGCCAAAATCACAGGGCTGCCCCCCGCCTCCGGGGTAAAACGCCGATCGGTCGAGAATGACAGCGCGGTTCTCCTCATCCACTGAGGTAACCACAGCGGAAAATTCTTTTAGATACGAGTCAGTTTGATAGAGTAGTTCGGTCATATAGCGATTATAGCTGTAAATTAGGATTGGATTAGAAGTGTACCAGCCGCTTGACTTGGGTCTTTCATATATTGTATAGTATTCTGCGGTAACTAAAAAAAGGCACCGCCCCTTGTGGCTGTGTCTTTTCTTTGCGATTTATCCCAATTGTGTGAAAATTCTATGTGAGGAGAAGCAATGATCAAGGTTAGCGGTCTTACAAAGGACTACGGATCGCGCCGCGCCATCAACAACCTCAATTTCGACTGCCAGCAGGGCGAAATTGTCGGGTTTTTGGGTCCGAACGGCGCGGGCAAAACGACCACCATGCGCATCCTGACCGGGTACATGCCGCCAAGCGATGGTGAGGCGATCGTAGCCGGGTACGATGTGGTGGAGGAATCGCTGGAAGTACGCAAACGGGTGGGATACCTGCCCGAAACCGTGCCGTTGTATAACGACATGGTCGTTTTCGAATATCTGAAATATATGGGCGAACTTCGTCATATCCCGAATGTGGATGACCGGGTGGAGGAAGCGCTGGATATGGTTGGGCTGATCAACCGCTCCGAGGGCTACATTGGCAACCTTTCCAAAGGTATGAAGCAGCGCGTTGGGCTTGCCCAGGCTTTACTCCACCGCCCCGAGGTACTGATCCTCGACGAACCGACCATTGGTCTCGACCCTGGACAAGTGGTGGAAGTCCGCGAGTTGATCCGCAACATTGGCAAGGAGCGGACGGTTCTACTCTCGACCCACCTTCTTAACGAAGCGCAAAACCTCTGTGACCGTGTGCTTATCATCAATAAAGGCAGAATTGTCGCAGAAGATACCACTGAGAACCTGCAAGCCCGCCTGCTCGGCGCGGAGAGGGTCATTGTGCGCGTCCGCGGCGAAGCAGATGATCTCGCCTCGTCCATCAAAGCTGTGAAGGGTGTCCGCAAAGTGGAGACTCTCGAAGATGGCGGTGTGGAATTCGAATTCGCCTCCGGCAAAGACCTGCGCCCCGAAGTGGCGCGCCAAGTCATCGGCGACGGGTACGATCTGCTCGAACTCCGTCCGCTTGGCATGAGCCTCGAAGAGATATTCCTCGAACTCACTGGAAACGAAGGGAGGAAATAATCCCATGAAAAATATCTGGACCATCGCAAAACGCGAATACGATAATTACTTCAACGGGCCGTTGGCGTATGTGGTGATGCTGGCGATCCTTCTGCCGATGGGCATTTATTTCAGCCTGATCCTTTTCTACACAAGCCAACAGGCGCTCTACGGCGGAGGAGCCGCACCGGACATTCAACCCATCAACGGATTGTTCGTCTTCCTCATGATCTTCCTCGCCCCGGCATTGACGATGCGCCTCGTTTCGGATGAAGCGCGTATGGGCACGCTTGAACTCCTGCTCACATCCCCCGTTCGCGACGCAGAGCTGGTCATCGGCAAGTGGTTGGGCGCAATGCTCTTCATCCTGACCCTGCTGCTAATTTCGCTGGTTTACCCCATTGTCTTGAACAACTTTGTCGACCCCGGCATCGATTGGATGGTGGTGCTCTCTTCGTATATCGGTCTGATCCTCGTCTGCGGCACAATGCTATCGATCGGTGTCGGCATTTCAGCCATCTTCACGAATCAGTTCGCATCCTTTTTCATCACTTTGGGCATATTGTTCTTCCTCTACTTCATGATCGGACTTCCTGCGGGCCTATTGCCCCAGGGCGGTGAGGTCTTCAGTTACCTCAGCCTGCAGAGTCCATTTGATCAGATGAATTCAGGAACGATGACCTTAGGTGGTATCGTGTACTACCTGAGTCTGATCTCGCTCGGCTTGTTCACAGGCACCACTGCAATCGAAATTCGGAGATGGCGCTAATGGCTGGAAAAAAGAAAAACCAAAACGCGCAGTACGCGGTGATCGGTCTGATCGTCGCGCTCATTGCATGTATCGCCGCAGGGTTGATCGGCTTTGCCAACCTGCTCGGCTCGCTCGGCATGTTCCCCCTGCCGGATGACATTCAGGGAGGTGTGGACCTCGCCCTGCAGATCAGCATTGGTTTGCTGATCGTTTCGCTGGCAGTATCCGCCATACTTAACCCCGATGCGGTCCGTCGCTTCATCACCGGACGCCAGGCGAGGTACGGCTCGAATTCACTCATCCTCACCCTGGCATTCGTAGGCATCCTGATCGCCCTCAACTACATCGTCTTCAAGAACAGCGATCTTCTCGGTTCGCCCTACGACCTGACCGAGGATAAATCGAATACCCTCGCAAAGGAAACTTTGCAGATCCTTTCCACGCTCAAAGAACCTGTTAAAGCGACTGCTTTCTTCGCAACCAATTCAAACACCTCGAGCGCGGAAGAATTGCTGGACAAATTCAAAAACAACAGCGACGGAAAATTCTCATATGATATTGTCAATCCCGATCTCGATCCGGTCGCTGCACGTGCCGCAGGCATCACCGGCGACGGCAAGATCCTGCTTGAAATGGGTGAAACGAAAGAGATCGCCAACTTTGCCAGTGAAACCGAAGTCGCGCGCGCCCTTCTCCGCCTCATCAGCCCCGGAGTTCGGGTAGTGTACTTCCTCCAAGGGCACGGCGAGACATCGTTCGATTCAGGCGAGATCACCTACGGCACCGTCAAGAGTACGCTCGAAGCCAAGAACTACACTGTAAATACGCTCAACCTGCTGACCACGCGCGAGATCCCAGGAGACGCCCTTGCCCTCATCATCGCCGGACCACAAAAACCCGTCAGCGAAGATGAGGTGAAATTACTCAAAGAGTATGTCGATAACGGTGGCGCCCTTGTGGTTCTCGAAGATCCGATCTTCTTCACAGAATTCGGCGACTCGGCAGACCCGCTCGCAGATTACCTTAGCGCAGATTGGGGCATCACCCTCAATAAAGACGTTATCATCGACGGCTCGAACCCAAGCAATCCCTACGCGGCTGTCTCTCAGCGTTATAACGACCATGCCATCACCCAGGGTCTGTCTGAAAACCTGATCGTTATCATGCCGCAGGCGCGCAGCCTGACCATTACCGGCGAGAAGGAAAATGTCACACAGACCGGCCTGATCAGCACCGCTGAAAATTCCTGGGCAAGGCCGAATGAGAATGTGAACGACGACCCGAACTTTAATACCGAAACAGATACCCCGGGTCCCTTGTTCATGGCTGTCGCGGGAGAAAATTCTGCGACCAAGGGACGTGTGGTTGTCGTGGGCAACTCGCTTTTCGCCATCGACGGTAATTTTGACGTGTACGGCAATGGCAACTTCTTCATCAACTCGGTGGATTGGGCAGCCGAACAGGAAGACCTGCTCAACCTTACCACCCGCCAAAGCACGCCGCGCGTCTTCACCCCACCCACGGAAACCTGGCGCTTCCTGCTCCTGGTCCTTGTGATGGTAATCATCATCCCAGGCATGGTCATCTTCTTCGGCGTTTCCACCTGGCTCTCCCGCCGCAGACGAGGTTAGTTTTTATGGCAACAAAAAGTAAAAAAACAACTGTGAAGAAATCCACGCGGGCGGTCAGGGCGGAACCCTCGGCCCGCCCGGAAAAGCCTGTCTTTCGTGCAGGGACATTGATCACACTGGCTGCTTTCATCCTTGTGATCGGCGCTGCGATCTACATGAACCGCCAGGCGGAAGAAAAAGCAAACGCCACTGAAACCCCTGTCGCTGAAGAAACATTCGTTTTTGACGAGTCTCTAAATGTATCTGCCATCGAGATCTCCACAACGGAGGGAGGCTCTGCCCGCATCGAACGAAACGCCGATAAAGCCTGGGTGTTATCCAAACCTGAAAAAGCAGAGGCAGACCAGGGTGCGTCGGAAGCGGCAGCGACCCAGATCGGTGCGCTTCGGGTTGTCGTTTCCATCGATAACGCTGACGATCTCTCCATATTCGGACTCGATACGCCAGATTACATCATCAATATCGAATTTGAGGACGGAACGAAGGGTGTTCTCGAGGTGGGAGACAAAACCCCGACCGAGAACGGTTATTACGTCCGGAAGGACAAAAAAGAAGTGTTCGTTGTGGGTGTGAGCGGGATCGACACGCTGGCGACTCTCATCTCCACGCCGCCCTACTTGAACACTCCAACTCCCTCCCCGACCGCGACCTCCACGCCTCTACCGACAGAGACGCCCCTCCCGTCAACAGAGACTTCCACCACGCCGACAGCGAATCCGTAACATCACCGCCGGTTCACAGCAAAGCTTGAAGGGGTAAATGCGGCTGAAATTCGCCGCTTTTACCCCTTCAATTTATCGTTATTCAAGCCCTGGTAATACAACATTATTGCAAGGCATCTGTTATTCGTATGGCTATTGCTTTTCGGCAAAAAAACGTGTATCCTGATTTTGGATATTGTTAGACAAATCTTATCGAAAGTTGGATGAGTTAATGGATGTAGACAAGATACTGATAAGCGAAGACGATGAAGAAGAATATTCCGCAATAGCGCGTTTGATCGAACTGGGGCGGCAAAAATCATTTGTTACTCTCGATGACATATTGCACTTCTTTCCAGAAGCCGAGCAGGATGTGGAGCAGTTGGAGGAAGCATTTTCGGCGCTTTTAAGCGCAGGTATCCCCTTCGTCGAAGAAAGCATGACGCCCGAACCCACCGAGGATGAACTTGTCGCGGTGGAGGAAAGTGGTGAGGCTGAACCCGAGCCCGATCTCGCCCTCGATGATTACCTCGCGAACATTGATACTGACGATACCATTGGTCTGTATCTTAAGGAGGTCAGCCGCGTACCGCTGCTGACTGCGACAGAGGAAGTTCAACTTGCCCAGCGCATCGAACGCGGACGCTCTGCCCGTGAGGAACTTGCCCACGGTTCTGTCCCCCCCAAGCGCCGGCTCGAACTCCGCCGCTTTATCGAAGACGGCTGGGCAGCCCGCGAACACTTAATCACTGCAAATTCCCGGCTTGTGATCTCCGTTGCCAAAAAATATATGGGGCGCGGGGTGCCTTTCCTCGATCTGATCCAGGAAGGCAATATCGGTTTGATTCGCGCTACGAAGAAATTCGACTACCGCCGAGGTCACAAATTCTCGACTTATGCCACGTGGTGGATCCGACAGGCAGTGACCCGTGCCATCGCCGACCAGGGCCGCACCATCCGTGTCCCCGTCCATATGGGCGATCAGATCAACAAACTTCTGCGCGTCCAGCATCAGCTGACCCAGCGACTCGGACGAGAACCAAGCGTGGAAGAACTCGCCGACGCCTTGGATGTGCCTCCCAAGAAAGTGGAGAATATGATCCAGGTTGCGCGTCGTCCACTCTCGCTTGAAACCCCGACAGACGATGAAGAAGACTCGGTACTTGGCGATTTCATCGAAGACGATGAAGCCCCTCCACCCGACGACACCGCCACTTATAATCTGTTGCGAGAACATCTTGGCGAAGTGCTGAACGGACTCCCGCCGCGCGAAGTGCGCATTCTACAACTCCGCTATGGCCTGCTAGATGGTCAAGCGTACACCCTTGAAGAAGTCGGGCGCAAAATGGGCGTCACCCGAGAGCGTGTCCGTCAGATCGAAGCACAGGCATTAAGCCGGTTACGACACCCGTCCATTCGCAGGAAATTGCGCGATTATCTGGGCGAATAGATTTATCAAAAAGACTGTCCATCGTTCGGACAGTCTTTTTGATTTAAAATAGTTCAAATTAATGACATGAGGATTTTTTGTGGCGAATAAGGATCAAAATAAAGGCACCCTCCTTGGCCTCATTGCATTGCTATGGCTGATGCTGGTTTTCGTCGGCTATCAATATGCACATAAACCGTTCTCACCGGACGAATTACTGGGTATGCTCGCAGCGCTCTGGCGGACCTTGATCGCGGTCATGATCCTTTCCGCCGCGGGGGGAATCGGAATAATAACGCCCATGCGAGATTGGGATGTGCCGCCACTAACCAAAGCCATGCTGACCGGCGCAATCGGACTCGGCGCTTTGAGTGTGGTGATTCTCGTTCTCGCATCCGTAATGGGAACTCGGCTTCCTCTATGGATCCTTCTCCCAACAATATTCGTCTTATTACGAAATAAGATCATTCTGTGGTGGTCATATTGGAAAAACGAGGCTTCGCTCTTTCAGGAATTAAGTTCATTTTCTAAGCTGCTTTTGCTTCCCGTTCTTGTGATCCTCATCTGTCAATATTTCGTAGC
This sequence comes from uncultured Anaerolinea sp., assembly GCA_964648645.1. Classification (GTDB taxonomy): domain Bacteria; phylum Chloroflexota; class Anaerolineae; order Anaerolineales; family Villigracilaceae; genus Villigracilis. The sequence continues at coordinate 15,435 of CAZYLM010000023.1, read as the reverse complement.
CCTGGCGCCTCCCCTTCAATTTGACGCTCTGACCTACCATCTGGCACTCCCCAGGGAATACTTTCAACTTGGCAAATTTGCCTACGTCACTGAAAATATCTTTTGGGGCATGCCGCAACTAACTGAGATGCTCTATTTGCTTGCCATGTCTCTTGGTGGATCTGAATCAGCCGTTATTTTGGGCTTTTGGGTCGGTGTGCTCGCTGTACTTGGGTTGGTGGATTTCACAAAATCTGTCAGTGGAGAAAATGCCGGATGGGTCACAGCAGCCGTCCTGTTTGCAGGAGCCGGGGTCACATCTTCCCTTTCAAGTGGATATGTAGAGTGGATGTCTATCCTGTTTGGTGCGACAACCCTCGTCACTCTTTATCGATGGGGTGAAAAAAATGATTTACCAACCCTGATCATGACAGGCATCTTTGCAGGCTTGGCACTTTCGATCAAATATACAAATGGGGTGTTATTGCTTGCCGCCGCTACTGCAATTCTTATACTTCCCTGCCAAGGCTCCTTCGGACTGATGACCCGCAACCTGACTTTATTTATTGGTTCAGCAGTGTTGACATTTACACCCTGGCTGATAAAGAACTTCCTGGCAACTCGCAACCCCTTCTACCCGGTCATCTTCCCAAGCGGTGCGATGGATGCACCTTTACTCGATTTTTATCAATTCAAACCGGCGATACAGGATTGGAGCAGGCTGCTGCTCTTACCGTGGCAGGCTACCATTTTAGGCGTGGACGGCGGTGACGGTTATTCCTCTTCCATCGGACCTTTGCTGTTGGGATTGAGTCCTCTGGCATGGGTCAATTGGCGCGAACAAACTTTTGCGCAAAAAAAAATCGTCGTATTAAGCAGCGTCATCCTTATTTCAGGCTTGCTGATTTGGGCGGTTGGCAGCCAGTTTCGAGGATTGCTCGTTCAAACCCGATTGTATTTCATTCTTTTCCCTGCCTGGGCTGTCCTGGCAGGGACAGGTTTTACGAACGTGAGTCTACTAAAAGCTCGGTCGATCCGCTTCGGCAATCTGACGGGGGCAATGGCCCTGCTTGCCGTCGCCTTCAACGCCTATTCGACCTTCAGCCTCAGCGTGGCGATCAACCCTGTTCTGGCGATCTTAAACCGTGAAAGCGATTCAGATTACATGAAACGCAATCTGGGCGGATATATCGATGCCATGCATGAGATCGAGTCTCTGCCGCCTGACTCTAAAGTAATAATGCTTTGGGAAACACGAAGCTTACTTTGCATCCCCATATGCGACCCGGACGAGATCATCGGAAGATGGTATAACGACTGGACAAATCACCACAATGCGGATGAGATCACATTCCAATGGAAAGAGCAAGGGTACACCCACGTCTTGATTTATAAGACCGGCGCAGACTTTGTCCGCAAATACGATGGGAACGCCCCTCCCGAAGAATATTGGGGCGGGTTGGATGCAACGCTATCTTCCCTATCGGATATGAAAATCCCCGTCGATGGTTACCAGCTATACCGAATCCCCTAACCTATTTATGATACAAAAACCCAGAACGATCCTGGCAGTGATTTTTTCCGTTGCACTTGTCCTGCGACTCATCGGAGCACAATCCCGCCCGATTTGGTACGACGAAGCATTTGCAATGCTCTTCTCATCGACAGACCCGTCGGCAATGCTCTACGGGACATTGACATCCAACGGTACAGGAGCCGCGGACATCCACCCGCTGGGCTATTATTTTCTGCTCTGGGTATGGATGAAAGCGTTTGGCTCATCCCTGGCTGTCGCCAGGGGACTATCGGTTCTCGCGGGTGTGGCGACAATCGCTTTTGCATATCTGCTGACAGCAGAGTTATTCGATGAGAGAACAGCCCAAACTGCGGCAATTCTGATTGCTTTATCACCTTTCCACATCCATTATTCACAGGAAATACGCATGTATGCCTTCCTGGCGTTCTGGCTGATCCTCGCCACATATGCATTTTTTCGCGGGATACGATCACGAAAGATTAAGTGGTGGATCATTTTTTCAGTGGCGGCAGCAATGGCGCAATACACGCATAACCTTGCCGCATTCTACCTCCTGCCACTTGCAGCATCCACTTTATTATGGAGGGATTGGAAAAACCTTCCTGCCACGATCCTTGCAGGATTGGGCTCGCTCCTTCTTTACATCCCATGGCTGGCGCAACTTCCCTCCCAGGTGGAAAAAATATCGAATGCCTACTGGGTTGAGCGCCCAGGCGCGGAAAAATTTATAACCCTCATTCTGGTATACATCACAAACCTGCCATTACCAAATACCATCCTCCTGTTCATCGGTTTGTTTCTCGCATTGACGGTAATCGCCGTCGGGTTGATGCAAACTTTCCGCTTTAAAAACAACAAGAAAGATGCCATCTGGCTTTTATATCTTGCGTTTATGCCGCCAGTCTTACTCTTTCTCTTTTCTCAATGGCTGCCTGTTTACCTGGAACGTGCCTTATTGCCCAGTGGAATAATTTTCTACCTATGGCTCGCATGGGCGCTTATGAACACGAAAGTTCCGAGTCCGGTCCAGATTTTCGTGGCGGTTTGTCTACTGGTTGCCTTCGGAATGGGGTTTTTCCAGCATTTGACATATCGCGGGTTCCCTTATGGACAATTCCCACTATTAAACTCGACGATTGAGCAAAAGCTGGAAAAGGGAGATCTCATCATTCATTCCAGTAAGCTATCCTACCTTCCCGCTTACTATTTCAACCCTTCGCTCCCTCAAGGGTTCATCCTCGACCCGCCCAACAGCAATGTGGACACTCTTGCCCCCGCCACCCGCGAGATCCTTCGCGTGCGAGACTTTGAAACCATCGAGGAAGCCGCTGGCAAAGCTGGGCGAATCTGGTTTGTCATTTACAAGACATCCATTGAAGAATATACATCGCAGGGATATGCAACCCATCCGCATCTTGAGTATCTGGATGAGAACTTCCAACTCAAGAGTGTGGTAGATATGGATGATCTCAAACTTTATCTCTACGAACGGACCGTACCGTGAAAAACATCATCCGAGATAAAGACCTGCTTTGGTTCAGTTTGATCGCCATCGCCATTCTCATCTTTGGATCGATTCCATTCCTGGTTGGCGTGTCCTCCCAAACAGAGAAATGGCGATTCAAAGGCATCTATTTCGACACAGAAGATTACGCAGTCCATCTCGCAATGATGCAGGCGGGGCGGCTGGGCGATTGGTCTTATCAACTCCGCTTCACAAACGAGACCCACTCCCCTGCCTACCTGAGACTTTTCTACCTAGCGCTCGGTCATATGAGCAATTCGCTGGAATTAAGTATCGAGGCTACCTATCAACTGGCACGTTGGTTTTTCGGCTTCTTTGCTCTCTATTTCATTTATGGGGTCTGTCAAAAGGTCCTCCCCCTCACAAAACAGGCGCGGACGGCTTTTTTGTTGGTAGTGCTCGGCTCCGGCCTAGGCTGGCTGATGCTTTCGCTCGGCGTTCCACTCAAACCCATCTCACCCATTGATTTCTGGTTGATCGATGCTTACATCTTCTTCAGCATTTCGCTTTTTCCAGCCTTTTCCTTCAGCTTGATGCTGATGGCATTTGCCGTAAATTTATTCTTTGACTTCCTTGAAACTGGTAAATGGAGATTTGTTTTTTGGGTTTGTGTTCTCTCAGTTCTAAGCCAAATGACCAACCCTATCTCATTCGCCGCCATCGATGCCGCATTTACTGGGACAATCTTATCGTTGTGGTGGAGGGATCGCAAGATCGAGCCCCGTCATATCCAAGCGTTGACAGGCATGGCCCTCTCACAGATTCCTTTATTGACGTACAATTTTCTAGTCTTGAGCCGCACTCCTGTTTGGAGTCAGTTTACGAATCAAAACCAAACCCTGTCCCCGCCTCTCGGCTATTATCTATTGGGATTCGCCCCCTTATTGCTTTTTGCACCTTATGCGGTATATCTTGCCATTCGCGAACAGATGCACAGTCTACTCGGGTTGGCATTCTGGGTCCTCGCCGGTTTCTCACTAGCCTATCTCCCCGTTGCCATCCAAAGACGTTTCCTGCTGGGGATCACTATCCCCTTAGGGATTCTGACTGTTCATGGATTGGGAAGACTTATCCAGCAAATTCCATTCCTCTTCAAGCGGGAAAAAATTGTTTACCTCACCTACGTTTTGTTTTCTTCCATTTCCACCATGTACCTCGTACTAGGGCTTAGTCTCTTCCTCAAAACAATTCCGCCGGAACGGTTTTATCCCCGCGAATTGGATGATGCCTTTGGTTGGTTGAATGAGAATGCTCCCCCAAATGAGTTTGTGCTGGCTGATGTCGCCACCAGTCAACTTATGGCACAAAAGACCGGATTAAAAGTTTATGTGGGACATGAAATGGAGACCATTCGCTTCGAAGATAAAAAACTTGAAATGCATGAATTCTTTAAAGGAAAACAGTCTCTAGAATGGCTGAAACAATCCCGAATCCGTTGGGTCATTTATGGGCCGTATGAAAGTGAAATTACCTCAACTTTTCTGCCCCCTGCCAGCCTTGAATTAATGTATGACAACGATGGCGTAAAAATCTACAGGGTCAAATCGAAATAGCAAAGGCACCAGACCCGTTTAGAATAAAGAAAGATGGAAGTTCCCAAGTTCCCTACCGCCAAAAAGAACAAGCGGTGCCCGTCAATAATAATCTTTATAAAACGGCATCGAGCATCAATGCCAGGAAGATAAAAGCCAAGTACATACTGGACCAACGGTACATAATCCATGCTGTCTTGTTACCGCCGACCCGCCAAACCTTCCATGCGGCATAGAGGAGGAAAGCGCCCAACACCACCGCTGAGATAAGATAAATGGTCCCAGCCAGGTTAAAGATCGGGAGCAGAAGAGTCACCGCGATCAATTCGACCGTGTAGATCATGATCTGCTTGCGGGTCTTCTCCTCACCTTCCACCACAGGCAGCATCGGCACGCCTGCCCGTTCATAATCTTTCATGCGCACAATTGCCAGTGCCCAAAAATGCGGCGGAGTCCACATAAAAATGATGGCAAAGAGGATCCACGCGCCAAGGCTGAGATTCCCGGTTGCCGCTGCCCATCCCACCATCGGTGGGATGGCTCCGGCTCCACCACCAATGACAATATTCTGCACTGTCGCCTTTTTCAGCCAAACACTGTAAAAGAAAACATAATAGAAGATCCCCGCAAGCGAGAGAAGTGCTGCCAGCAGGTTCACATAACCAGCCATCAGATAATAACTCAACAAACAAAGCGCCAACCCGTACGATAAGCCTTCCGCTGGGGTCAAGCGTCCATCCGCCAACGGTCGTTTCGATGTGCGCTGCATGTTCTTATCAAGCTCACGGTCGATATACTGATTCAACGCACTCGATCCGCCCGCCGCAAGGGCTCCACCGAGCAATGTCCATAAAGTCAACGAAGCAGAGGGCCATACTTTCCCCCCGGCCACCAACCCGCCATAGGTGGTCACCAGAAGTAGAAGCACAATAACAGGCTTGGAGAGGATGACGAAATCCTTCACCCGTTGCCGCCAGCCGAATTGATAATCGTCCACACCGTCCTTTTTCAAAGTCAACGCAACGAACACAAGCATGGTGAGCGAGACCCACAAGGAGAATGCCGTAAGCCCATGAAGCACCACCAGATGTGTCGGATAATTCCGGGTCACTTCGATCGCGCCGACAAAAGCCTGCCCGAAGAACAGCACTCCAGTTACGGTGGTCAGCGGCAGTATGCTGGGGTGATGCCTCTGTTCTCTCCAGGCTTTACGCCAGACCTCGATCATGGCTATTGATGCCATCCCTACCAAGATCAAATGTAGCAACTTTATGTAACCAATGCGGTCGGTCGGAATACATAGAGGCCACCCCGAACAAAACAAGGCGGCATTCGTGATCGTCACCAGCCGCCCCACAATAGTCAGAACAAAAATCGAAGCTAGCAAAAGCACTCCCCTGCGGGCAAAGGAAGTGTGAATCGAATATTTCATTTCGTTATTCATCCTGTTTCTTCAAATAGAATGGATAGCCAAAAAACAATATGGCGGCAAACGTAAACCACTGCAAAGCATACCCGAAATGCGAACCTTCCGTCAATTCAATTATCGGCTGGTAGGGTATCGGCGGGGTTGCATCGCCCGGGTCAACATCCGGCTGGATATATACACCAAGGGTGGGATAAGGCATCTGCGTGGAGATTTTCTCCACATCGAGGTTATTCCAAACTTCGAGCCTGGTCCCATCCGCAGGCAGCGCATCATCGATTCCGCCGAATGCTGGTTTTCCTTTTCCGAGCCGGATCTGTCCTGTAACAGTGACTTTGCCTGTCTCATCATATATACGCCATTCATCTGCAGACGAATCGGATTCAGATGGGATCCAGCCGCGATCTACTAAAACAGCCGGGGCTTGGTCTGAACCGCCCGCATCCAATAACAGTGGTGTGATCAGATGAAATCCGTAAAGCCCGTTATTGTATTGATTCCGCAAAGCGACTTGATTTTTAAAGTCATATTCGCCGGCCACCATTACCGCCCGCCATTCCATGGTGGCCAGATTCTTCGGCACCCCTGAGTTCAGATCCAGCTTTTCAGCCGCCCGCATGGTTTCGACCTGATGATTGAAAGCACGGCGCTGGTCAAGGCGATCCAACTGCCAGATCCCTAAACGGACACACACGGCTGAGCCTGCCAGCACCAAAATAGTGGTGATGACCCATTTCAACGAGAACATCTTACGCAGCAGGGCCATCATCTTCCTTTCTTTTTTGCGTTCCCACCAAACCGCTATAGACTGCAAACATGGCGCCAAGCGGGAAGCCCGCAAAGAAAATGCCAGAAAGCCTTGTCTTCCATGTCACCGGTTCCTGAACAGTGACACCCAGATAACTCCCGGCCTGAAACGTGCATTCATAACTCAGATTCTCTGCTGACTCGAGTTTCAGGCTGGCGGAGGAATTTGCCGGGATCCAGAGCGGACCAAGCTGGTGATTCTCCCTATCCTGGTTTACTACCCGCAAAGTATCTCCAACAACAAACCGCATATCTCTTGGAATATCCGGCGGCGACTCCCCAGCCCGGATAAGCTCCGCGGTTCCTGCAGGAATTACCAATTCTATAATACCGGGTTCGCGATTCTCTTTTTTCAAAAAATAATACGCAGCCTCGGTTGTGATCGCCGCAAGAACGATCCCCAGGAAGAAAGAAAAAAGTATCCGTCTAATGGTGAAGTTCATTGTTCCTGCTCCAACAGGAGCGTTATATCATGAATGATATCCTGCACGGGGGTTTGATATGCATACGACAAACGCATATTCCCCTCTTGATCCACGAGAAACAGCCGGGCAGTATGGTTGATAATGACACCAAAAGCCGATTCGCTTTGCACGGCTTCACGAGTTATTGAATAATTCCTCCAGATGGGCTCAAGCGTTTCCAATGTGCCTGTCAGCCCAAGGAAATCAGGGTGAAAACTCTCAACGTAGGCTTGGATCTTTTCGGGGGTATCCCGGTCCGGGTCGACAGAAACCATGACAAACTGAACAAATGCCGAGGCGCCATCTCCCAAGCCCATCATCACCTGCTTCATTTCTGCCAAAGTTGTCGGGCAAATATCCGGGCAGGACGTGTAACCAAAGTAAAGAAGCACTATTTTCCCAAGCTGGTCGCTCAGCCTGAAATCCCCTCCATCGGCTTTTGTCAGATCGATTTCTGCGGCAATCGGATACGGCGTACCATAGCTGGTACCTCGGAACGACGGCGGTTGGGAAAACAGAGCCGTCGCGGCGGCAACCAACCCAAGCAGAAGAACGATGCCACCTCCGATCCAGATCAACTTCTTATCCATTCTCATCCTTTCAATAAAAACGCCGCCTGTTCGGGCGGCGTTTTTGTTTCCAGTTATTTTATTGCCAAAGCCGTTCCGACGAGATACAGCGCTGGATAGAAAAATATCCAGACCAGGTCGACGAAGTGCCAATAGACCGCTGCCGCTTCAACACCCCAGTGTTTTTCGGCAGTGTACACACCCTTGCGGGCATTATTCCAGACCACTGCAAGGAAGATCAAACCGGTGAGGACATGGAATGCGTGCATCCCTGTCATCATATAAAAGACGGCTCCCATCGGACCGTGAGCAGGATCGCCAAAGCTGGGAACCAATCCTTCGTGACGGGCAAGCCCCCACTCAACGAAAACAACACCGACCAAGAAACCCAAGCCCAGGAAGAACGTGATCAGGGTATTGTTCATGAACGACTTGGTGTCACCGTAACCCATAGCCGTCTCGCCTCGATTCATGAAGAAAGACGAGATCAGCAGGACCGCAGTGACGCCCAACCCAAGTAATTGGTTCAACGGCGGGCGGGTCATACCAAGAAGGTTCATGCGAGTGACCATCAGACCGGCAAACACAAAACTATCCGAAAGCAGAAAAAGCCACAGGCCGATGCGATCCGTTCCCATCTTGTATTCATAGGAACCATGATCGAGGTCGCCGTCTTCACGGTTGAGCTTGTATATATGCATGTAATAGTACATGACCAGCCCGGCTTTGATCACTGCCACCACCACCAATAGGGGAACAGCGTCAAAGAGGGTGGCTATGAAATATTCCAAAACCGTCAAAACAGCCAAATAAACAAAGATCACCACGCCCTGGCCAAGGGCAGATGATTTATCTTGAGAATGTGCCATGTATTTTCACTCCTAGCCTTTTAGTGCTTGCCGGTCTTGGTATCGACGAACTTGATATACCCGCCATCGTTCAAGCCGTAATCGTATGGTTCGCCGACAACCTCAAAGGGCACATCGTAATTGTGGACAGGCATGGGGGAGGGAACCTGCCATTCAGGTGAACGCGAGTTCCATAGATTGCCTTCCGCCTTTTCACCGTTCTTGATACTGTTGAAGAAATTGAAGAAAAAGATCAACACAGCCAGAGCGATGCCAAAAGCAGCGACGGTCATCACAAAATGCATGCCGTCGATGCCAAGCGCAGGGTCATAATCCGCGATGCGACGGCGCATACCAAGCAAACCCACGTACATCATGCCAAGGGTCAGGATGAAGAAGGAAGGGGTCATCAACCAGAAGTGAAGTTTGCCAAGAGTTTCGTTCATCTTGCGGCCGGTTGCCTTGGGGAACCAGTAGTAAATGGCAGCAAAGAATGGGAAGACAAAGCCGCCAAAGATGGTATCGTGGAAGTGACCAACGATCCAATAGGTATCCTGCAGCTGAAGGTCTGTGGAAACCGTGGCATTGGGAGGACCAGAAAGACCACCCAGGAGAAAGACAATGACACCGCCGAGCACAAACAACATCGGTGTCGGGGTCGAGATCTTTCCCTTCCAAATGGTCGCAACCCAGGAGAAGAATTTGACGCCTGTGGGTACGGCAACGAGCAGGGTGCTATACATGAACGGAACACGTAAGTATTCATTCATGCCCGAGGTGTACATATGGTGCGCCCAAACAACGAAGCCTACGAGGGCGATCCCAAGTGAGGACATGGCGATCCAGCGATAGCCAAAAAGGGGCTTGCGCACAAAAACAGGCAGCAGCTCTGAGATCACTCCCAAACCGGGAAGGATGAATACATAGACTGCCGGATGCGAGTAGAACCAGAAAAGATGCTGGAAGAGGACCGGATTGCCGCCCTTGGCTGGGTCAAAGAACCCCATACCGAGGATACGTTGGAACATTACCAACTGGAAGGAGAGACCAATAAACTGGGTGGCAGTCAGAGCGATCATCGCAGTGGCAATGGATGCCCAAACAAGGATCGGCAGACGCCAGGCGGTCATCCCTTTGGCGCGCATCCGTAGAACGGTCACAATCACATTCAATGAACCGAGGATGGACGACCAACCGGCTGTAAATACGCCGAGGAAGAACATCTGCATGCCAACCGGAGCACGGGCAGAAAGAGGCGGATATCCCGTCCAACCTGTATCGAAACCACCTAGGAAAAGGCTCATCAGCAGAAGCACGGCAGCAGGAACAGCGATCCAGAATGAAAAAGCATTCAATCGCGGGAATGCCATATCCTGTGCACCCAGCAGGAGCGGAACCACATAATTGATGAAACCTGCAGTGCCCAGCAGAATGGAAACGATCATGATCATGCCATGCAGGGACATCAATGTGTTATACAACTGAGGTCCGTTCTGGTTGAAGAGCTTCATGTCCGTGGTCAGGAACTGCAGCTGGGAGGCAGCCAATTCTGTACGGAAGATCAGAGCGAATAAACCACCAACACCGATCAATACCAGGGCTGTGATCGTATACTGGACACCGATCACTTTGTGATCGAGCGATACATTGATATATCTTGCTGCACCAGTGTGGTGATCCTCGTGATGGTCGGAGGTCGCGATGCCGCGCGCCCATTTGTACCAGTCTCCGACCGCTCCGGAACCGGCAAGAAAGAACAGCACGCCAAGGAAGCCCCCCAACACCCAGGCAGGTTCAGTGAAGAAGAATGTATCGAGCGCATTCAAGCCCATCAACGGGCGAATACCTGTCACAATACCGGCGCCCACCAAGGTGCCGATCAATTGCCAGAATAAGCCGCGAGCGAGGGCACTGGAAAAGAATCCCTTCATAGTAGTTATTCCTTCTCAAAATTATTTCAAAGTCTTGATGTATGCGATGAGGTTGGAAATCTCTTCATCGGTCAGAGCATAAGGCGGCATGACAGGCGGGAAACCTTCCACGATCTTAGCGGTCGGCTGGAGAATGGATTCCTTGATGAAGGCGTCATCCGCAGTGACTGTGCTGCCATCGGCAAGTTTGACCTGTGAGCCGAACAAATTGAACCAGGTGGGTCCTGTCATGGCGGTACCGTCAGGTGAGTGGCAGCCTACACAACCATTCTTGGTGGCAAGAATCTTGCCTTGCCCTTCAGGGGTTTTGGACGCTTCTGCGATCTTGATCTGCTCGACAACCCACGCATCGTAGGCGCCGGAGTTGACAACGACAACCGGGGCTTCCATATAAGAATGAGACGTGCCGCATAATTCGGCACAGCGGACCTTGTAGCTGCCTTCAAGCGTCGGTGTAATGCGATATTCGGTCACACGCCCCGGCACAACATCCTGTTTGAGGCGAAATTCCGGGACCCAGAACGAATGAATAACATCCGCAGACTCCATCTTCAACACGACCTGACGATCCACGGGCAGATAGAGTTCGGTCGTGAGGAAACCATATTCGGGATATTCGAAGGTCCACGAGAATTGCTGCGCTTTTACATTGATCACCATGGCGTTGGGATCCACACGGCGAACTTCGCCCAGGGAATAAGCACCAAAGTAGGCAAAAATGACAACGATGACAAGCGGGACGATTGTCCACCCGATCTCGAGACTGGTGTTCCCTTCGATATGTTCACCGTCCTTCAACTCCCCTCTTTTCTGACGGAAAACAATCAGGCTGTAGATCACAGGAGCCGCGATCAGGGAAAACAGGAATGAAATCACCATCACTTCCCAATGCCAAAGCTGGTCAATGGGAACAGCCTGCGCACTGGCTGAAACCGGATTCATTTGCCGGGCGAGACCCAAGGCATCGATTCCGAAGTATGTGAGAATGGTCATGATAATGACCAGAATCCCCACAATCACAAAATGGGCCATAGACACTCTCTCCTCAAAAGATTGAACGGGGAAGAACCCCGACGTTTACAAAACAAGACAAATACAGGTATATTTGTCTCAATTTTCACAAGGAAGGATTATAACAAACACATCCTCACTTGTCACTATTTAACTTGACATCGTCCAAGTTTTATTAACCAATAATCATCTTTACGACTCACAAAATACGCCACCGGCGCGCCTTTACCGTCCTTGGTTCGGAGTCCTATAACACGATTGCTTTTGTTATGGTACGAAATTTCTACGATAAACCTAATTCGGATAACAGTTCACGGCTATGTTCCGCCGGACGGACACCCTCGTATACCTTTTTGATATTCCCCTCTGCGTCAATCAAAAAGGTCGTCCGAAGGACACCTTCATAAGATTTACCCATAAACGTTTTAGGTCCCCATACACCATACAGATCGCATACTTTATGACTGTCATCAGCCAGTAAAGGGAATTGAAGCTGGAATTTTTTTTTGAACTTTACATGAGATTCTACCGAATCCGGGCTGACACCCAGGATGACAACACCTGCTTTTTCGTAGGCAGAATAATCGTCGCGAAAATTACAGGCTTCCCTGGTACAGCCGGGCGTATCATCTTTGGGGTAAAAATACAGGACTACATTCCTTCCGCGATAATCAGAAAGTTTTCGCAGTGTATTTGTATCATCGAGCAGTTCAAAAACGGGGGCAGGAATGCCGGAAGAAACGGGCACGAGCTCTCTCTCCAAGGAAATTTCGCGCTATTATACCTGCATTCCTTTATGTAAGGGTCAACGGATTCTTCCCCTTGTGACAATAAGCATTAATTACCCGAATCCAAGGCACCCTACGGTATAATTGCGCCGCTAAAAACATATCTGACCGGGGATGTGCTGGAACTGGCAGACAGGCATGACTTAGGATCATGTGCCGCAAGGCGTGAGGGTTCGACCCCCTCCATCCCCACAAATATAATAAAACCTGACGAGTCTTGTACCGTAAGGTTTGAAAATCATGTGAGGTAAATTTGAATATCGAAAAACAATACCAGGATGATCACTCCGTCAAATTGGTGGTGGAGGTGGATGCCGACAAGATGAGCAACTATAAGAAACGCGCCGCCGTAAAGATCTCGCAGCGCGGTAACATCTCCGGCTTCCGCCCGGGGAAGGCGCCTTATCATATCGTGGCGCGTACGTACGGCGATGGCGCTATCACCGAACAAGCCGTTGATATGTTCATAGACGCGGAGTATTCCAACATCCTTAAGGAAGCGGATGTGAACCCCGGTGCTTCAGGCAGCCTGGAAAACATCGAAAGCCTCGACCCGCCAAAATTCATCTTCAGCGTGCCGCTTGCACCCGAAGTGATTCTGGGCGATTACACATCGGTCCGCCTCCCCTATGAGTGGCAGGCGCCAGGCCAGAGCGAAGTGGATAGCGCCCTCGAGGACCTTCGCCAAATGTACGCCTCGACCGAAACCGTTGAACGCGCGGTGGAAACCGGTGATTATGTTCTGCTCGATGTGTCTTCTGAAACGTCGGAATTGAATCGCACGGGTTTTGCGACATTTGTCCGCAACGAAGAGCGGGACACCGAATGGCCATACAACGGCTTCGCAAAGGAGCTTCTCGGTTTGAAAGCCGGTGAAAGCAAGACCATAAAACACACCTTTCCCGCAGATTGGGATGTGGAAGAGCTGCGAAATAAAGACGTTGAAATCATCGCCACGATCAAGACTGTACGCGGTGTGACCCTGCCCGATGTCAATGACGAATTCGCCAAGACGACCGGCGCCGGCGATTCGGTGGATGCATTGATGGAAATGCTCAAGAAGGATGTGGAACTCCGCTCACAGAACGAATACGATGATAAATACTTCGTGGATCTGATCGAGAAGGTCAAGGAAGGGGCAACCATCAAGTACCACGAACATACATTGGAACATGAAGGCGAACATGTCCTGCAGGACCTCTCCCAACGTCTTGCCCAGCAGGGCATGGACCTTGATACGTACTTTAAGGTCCGCAATACGACCAGGGAGGGATTTATCGAATCGGATGTGAAGCCGGTTGCAAAGAAACGCCTCGAGCGCGGGTTGATCCTCGATGAGATCGTGAAAGTGGAAAAGATCCAGATCGATGATGAAGCTCTGAACATGGAATATAGCAATGCGATCAACAACCTGGCGATGCAAGGTATGGACTTCAGCAAAGTTCGCGGCGGGAAAAAAGGTCAACGGGAGTTGAGTCAGGCAATCGCAATGGATGCCGCCAGCCGGGTGATGACCCGCAAAGCGCTCGACATGCTAAAAAGCATCGCGACCGGCAATTACAAACCGTTCGATGAACGCGAAGCCGAGGCGAAGAATGCAGCCGAAGAAAATGCTGCCCAGCAGGAATCAACTCCGGCCGAGGCTGGCGAAGAGAAAGCCGCAGAGTAGGATAAGGTGCCTCGAAGACTGGCAGACCTGGTCAAGGAAATGAATCGCGCGCCGCGCCATTGAAAAAAATCATCTCACCGAGAATATCGCGGCGCGCTTTCGCAATGCCAATCAAACTCTTACAAAAATCCAATACACGTCCGGTAGCATTGGGCGAATAAAGGAGCTTGAAAATGATCCCAGATTTTAAGAATGTAGTTCCCATGGTGGTCGAGAACACAGGCCGCGGCGAGCGCGCCTATGATATTTATTCGCTGCTTTTACGCAATAACATCATTTTCCTTGGCACCCCCATTGACGATCAGGTTGCAAACGTGATCGTGGCACAATTGTTGTTCCTGAACCATGAAGACCCGGAGAAGGAAATTCGCATGTACATCAATTCGCCCGGAGGCGTGATCTATGCGGGGCTGGCGATCTACGACACAATGCAGATCATCTCGAACCCGATCAGCACTGTGGCTGTGGGTGTGACCGCTTCCTTCGGGACCGTGTTGCTCACTGCTGGAACCAAGGGTCGACGTTACGCCCTGCCGCACGCAACCGTCCATATGCACCAGCCGCTTGGCGGCGCACAGGGACAGGCGACAGACATCGAAATTCAGGCGAAGCAGATCTTGCGCCTGAAGAGCCTGCTCAATGGCGTAATGGCAAAGCATACGGGTCAGCCTCTCGAAGTGATCGAACGAGACCTCGACCGTGATTATTACCTTGATGCTCAACAGGCTGTCGAATATGGGCTTGTGGACCAGATCATCGAGATGCCGGAAAAGGCATTTAAGTAGGAACTGGCAGTTCGTTAATTGGAGACCCTGAAGAGAAATCTTCAGGGTCTTTCCTTTATGTGTATAATGCCCACTGCGAATTTCGTTATGACTGAAACGCGGTTCGTAAATTTGAAATCGGAAATCGACAATCGTATATCGTATGCTTCCCTCTAATATCAAAGCTCTCATTCTCGACATGGACGGCGTGGTTTGGAAAGGCGACGCGCCCATCGGCGACCTGCCTGCGACGTTCAAAAGGATCCGCGAACGCGGATTAAAATTCGTGTTTGCCACCAATAATGGGACGAAGACCCCCGAAGAATACCAGGAGAAACTTGCCGCACTTGGCGTGAACGTAGAGACCTGGCAGGTCGTTACCTCTGCATTAAGTGTCGCGGACATGATGTCGAAAAGACATCCGCTCGGGATGAAGGTTTTTGTGGTCGGCGAGAATGGAATCCGCGTTGCGTTGAAAGAAAAGGGGTTTGAAGTCGTCAGCCTGGAGGATGCGCCGCTAGCCGAAGCTGTGGTGATGGGCATCGACCGTGAGGTTAGCTTCAACAAGATCGCCGAGGCGACCTT
>CAZYLM010000022.1:0-22023 GCA_964648645.1 uncultured Anaerolinea sp. | reverse complement strand
CCCCATACAACAGCCTGGCCGCCCGGAGCAAACCTGGCACTGGTACCAGGCAACTTTTTACCGATACGCGGCGCCTCCCCACCTGAGGTCTGCTTAACCGCTTCGATGAGCGCTATCAGCGCCGGATTTTCCAAGCTACACGCTACGCCGTTCTCCATGACGGTAAAATTAGCTTCCAACCCATTCTCGGTGCAATACGTTTCGACTGCAGACCGTAGACCGTTGACATCATCTTGTGGGATCGGACGTATTTCTACCCCCAGTATCCCCTCCCCGGCCGTGACATTATAAATGCCTGGGGTTCCAATATTGATAAAAGGGAATTTCGCTTGCGATTGCCATCCATCCTCTGCCTTGAGGGTAAGATGCTTGGCAAATATCTCATTCAATGCCGAACGGGCAGCGATAAGCTTCTCACTAAGGTCGCCTGTACCTGCAACTCCCGAGTGGGCCTTCGTACCTCGTGCGATTACATCAAATCGCATAACGCCTCGGTTCTCGACGCAAATCTCGCCGAAGAGTTCTGTACCCTTTTCTCCTGTCCGCTCTCCAGCAATGAATAGAGATGGATTCAAGCCCAGCTCTCTTAGAACATGCGGGGTCCCCCAATTCTCAGCTTCGCCATTCTCTTCATTGCCGACGAGCAGCAAAGAAATATTTGGGTATCCACCTACTTTGCCTACACGCAATGCATCTTTCATCCATACAAGATAGGTAGATACCACCGTCTTCATATCTGCAGAGCCGCGTCCATGGAGATAGTTGCCCTCAATGCGCGGAGTGAATTGCGAATCATCGGGCTCAGGCTCGACTACATCAAAATGACCGGTTAGAAGAATCGGGCTTTGTCCTGGAGCACCTGGAAAAGAAGCATACACCGCGGGATACTTTCCATCGAAATACCTGATCTCCAACCCGGCATTTCTTAGATAATCATCGATCAAAGAACCCGCGCGATGGACCTCATCCAACCTTTCATCCGGGCAGGCGGTTACAGAAGGAATGCGAATCAGTTGTTGTGCCAGGTCGAGGATTTCAGAAGTTTTATCTGGATAAGAGATATCAAAGACAGCCTGCGTTCTGGGGCGAAATTGCATCGGTGCGTTTTGGGTTTGCCTGGCAGTATCCCGTGCGCGCTGAATAAACTCAGCGATCCTTGTTGAATCCGATCCTAGGGAGCCAAGATCTGCAGCGATACGCTCGACATCAGCTTTTACGTGTGCTTCGTGCTCATAGAACAATTCTTTTAAAACGGTCATTGGAACTTCATCGTTCTCACCCAGTTCCATCTTAAGCCGGGCACGGATTTTATCGGCAGTGTTTCTCCCTCCCTCAGCCATCTCGACTAACGGGGTCAGGTCATCCCACAGCCTGAGCGCCTGGGCAAGAGGTTTAAGTTCTTCGAGAGTCCATTTGAGAAATGCGCGGACGGATAATGGCTTCCCGGTCAACGGGTTTTCAATCTCGGCACGCATACCATATTGCGCAGCGATCTTTTCATTGGCGCGGGCACGGGTGATGTCTTCACGGTCATATCTAAAACCTCGCGCAAAGGTTGGGTCGGAATAAATACGGAGGAGCAGCAAATGTTTGAACGTTAGATTCGCGATATCCAGATCAAGAGAGTGACCGCCTTCGTCGGTACGGACCTCGACACGCCCCATCGGCAAATTGATGCGTGCCATGAGGTTTTGTTTTTCGATCTGCAGAGCCATCTCTTCTGGAGGAGTCGGCTGACCCGCAGCGAACAAACCCCGGGCATAAAGAGAGGCGAGCTGATCGCTTGTTGTGGAGATGATCCGCTCAACAGGTTCAGCAAAACTTCGAGCGCGAACAGGAGTCCAATTATTGTTCCCAAAGCGGACCCCGCGCCGCACAAGATCATAGGATATTTGCAAGTAGTCGTTGTAAGACCGATAGAGATCGGGGAGGTCAATGACGGGCGGATTCGGGAAAGTGAGATTGCGGATCGAATCGAATTCAGTGAGCGCCACTACAGGACGCCCGCCGCGAACCTGAGCTTGCATCGGTGTCGACGCGGTTGTCGCTATAAATAGAGACGCGAATGCACGCAACAATCGCGCAGCTGTAATATAAAATTCTGATTTCCATTCATCGAGATGCTGGTCTCCACGCTCAGTCGAAGGCAGGTGCATAAAGTCCCAGGCAAATAGTGGATCAGGTAAGGAAAGATTGCTATGAATACCCGTTGTTGCCAGGGTATCACCATAAAGATCGACACATTTTTCAAGATAGCGGCGTTTGGCAATCGTCCAATTCCCGGGGATGGAGTGATGGGCGATGTCGGTAAGGAAAAGCAGGTTACCATGCCAGTAATGGAGCCGTTCTCCAAAGTTGACTCCTGCGCGATGTAAAGCGTTGACAAGGGATGCTTCCTGCAAACGCGCTTCATAAATCGCCCCGCGCGGCGTGTAATATGGACGAGTTGCCCATTCGATCATCCAGTGAAAAACTTCGAGCTGGCTAAACTGTTTTTGCCATGAGGGGATGCATTCCGCGCGGAGATAATCTACAAAAGAGTGTTGGCTGGGTCCTGCGCCAACTGTCAACAATGGACGCAGGTCTTCATCGAGCAGATTCCATTCCTGTTCGAAACCGTTCAGCCCACCTTGCGGTTTTTCTTTGATGGATTCTTCGAGCGCAAGCAGATATTTATCGGCGAATTTTTGAGGAGACATTAGATTTCCAATAATAATTTAGATTTGATTAGTGAATTGCTGGCATTGATGAGCAATAATAGACAACCCGTCTACCTGACCAGCAGAGTTTCGTTGAATTTAACCTTTGAGCGAATTTAACCCTTCAATCAATCTCTTGAATGCAGCCTCAGTCCTTTCAGCGGGCGTGGCGTAGGAGAAACGAATCCATTCACCGCCGAAGGGTGAGAAGAACGCACCTGGAACGATGGCAACCCCGTGGTTTTCCGCGAGATATTGCCCAAGAGGTTCGGTATCCGTCCAGCCTTTCGCCCTAATAAACTCGCCTACATTCATGAAAGCGTAATAACCCTTACCAAGGATATGTTGCAGCCCGCTTTCAGCAAGGAGTTTCTTGAGAGTGACGCGGCTGGCATTGGTTGGTTCAATGATGGACCTGGCAGCCTCCCGGAAGCCCATCTCGTAGGCAGCCATGGCGACAGCCAGAGAAAAGTAAGAAGGCATAACCGTATGGGATGCCCGGGCTGTGATGAACTTGATAATGGATTCGTCCGCGATGAGGTGGCAGTTGCGGATGTTCGAACCACCAAGCGACTTGGTAATCCCATCCAGGAACATGATGCGATTACGCTCTTCTGCAGTGAATTGTTTAAGGAACGAGTTCAAATCCATGGGCGACTCGTCAGTGACGTAATGGTACATCCAATCGAAAAGGACGAAGGCAACACCTACCTCGAGAGCCGCTTTAGCAAGAGAGACCTGCTTCTCGATAGGAATGGTCAATCCTGTAGGATTATCAGGATTGGTGATGACCAACCCTGCGATCTTGCGCCCTTTAGATTCGGCAAATTTGACACTCTCATGAATCGCTTCTTCTGAATATGCCCAACCCTGAGCCGGATCACCGGGAGTCCACAGCACATTTGCACCCACCCCATATGGGCCCCAATTATAAGAAATCCACGGCACGCGCGAGACCATGACAAGATCTCCCTGGCGCCCATAACCGAGTGCAAGCATAGCCTGATAGGCTTTGACGAGAGCGTCACGCCCGCCAGCAGTTCCCAACACGTTGGCAGGTCCCCATCCTGAGGCGGAATCTAATTTCCAATACTGCTCGATGACTGACTTGCGATATGCTTCAGTGCCGAATGGCATATCGTAGGCAGTCCCATGTTCGAGTTGGAGTTGAAGCGCGCGTTCCAGGATCGGTTTTGGGGTGCCAGGCAACGATGCGCCCCCATCGCCCTGAGAGGCGTCGAATATCTTCGCTCCAGGGTTCTTTTCCTGGTAAACCTTCAAAGACTTATTGATGAGAAACATGCGTGACGGCGGAATGTCCATCATCTGTTTTAGATGGTCGCTGACAGGTACAAGATTCTTTTCGTCCACAGCAAGGACGGGTGTGGTATTGGAGGTAGTCATGGTTGTTTCTCCTGGGCGGATAAAAATAATGCCCCGATGTCTCGGGGCATTTGGTATGTCTAGCGTTCTTGAACTATGAAGCGTTCATCTGACAAACACCAATGCCCCGTACCTCGATCAGCACGAGTGTTATTGGCGTTGTTACGATCATTCAAATTGAACATTGCGCGCAAGCATACCACCGCACAATATTCACGTCAAGAAAAGGAATCAACCTCCAGCCATTGCACCAACAATGCGAAATGGTTCAGTTCCGTCGATCACGGAGTCGGGGAGAAGCGATTCATAGGATTCCAGCGACCAATCCCTTCCGTCAGCAAAGAAGCGGATAAAAGGGCGGCGTTCTCCGGTAATCTGATCACGGATCGTTCCGCGCAATACCGGATACTTTTCCTCGAGCCGGTTCAACACCACGCCGATGGTTGGTTCAGCCCCAAGGGTGATCACCACTTCGCGGTTTGTTCCCGCCAAATTCTTCAGATGATGCGGGAGTTGCACACGGATCATTTCAGAGTTTGAACCTCGACAGATAAAACTGGGGGAAGATCCCGGGCAATTGCCGCCCAATTATCGCCGGAGTCTGATGAAGCGTAAACCTGCCCGCCGGTCGTGCCAAAATAAATTCCGCATGAGTCAAGGCGATCAACTGCCATGGCGCTCCGAAGGATGTTAACGTAACAATCCTGCTGTGGCAATCCATTCGTCAACGCTTCCCACTCATTTCCGCCAGACCGGCTGCGATAAACTCGAAGCTTCCCATCGGGGGGAAAGTGCTCAGAGTCACTTTTGATCGGAACAACATAAATGGTATTTGGCTCATGGGCATGTACAGCAATAGGGAAACCAAAATCACTCGGCAAGTTCCCGCTCACTTCCTGCCATGAGCCGCCGCCATCATCGCTCCGCATCACATCCCAATGCTTTTGCATGAACAATACATTCGGCCTGGACGGATGCATGGCTAAATTATGAACACAGTGACCCACTTCAGCTTCGGCATCGGGCAGCTCGCCAGATGAGTGCAAGCCCTGATTGATTGGCTTCCAGGTTGCGCCAGCATCTTCCGATCGAAATGCCCCCGCAGCGGAGATGGCTGCAAACATACGGTTCTGATTTGCCGGATCTAGCACTATGGTATGAAGGCACATCCCACCCGCGCCCGGCTGCCAGAGATGTCCTTTTGCGTCACGAAGACCAGGTAATTCCTGCCAAGTCATTCCGCCGTCGGCCGACTGAAAAAGAGCCGCATCTTCCACTCCGGCATATACCCTATCCGGGTCATTGAGCGACGGCTCGAAACGCCACACCCGTTTGAATTCCCAGGGATGCTGGGTTCCGTCGTACCATAGATGAGTCCTAGGCTTGCCTTCATAAGCAAACTTATTTCCGACTGGTTCCCAGGTTTCGCCGCCGTCATTCGACCGCTGAACGATCTGACCGAACCAACCTGTCGATTGCGAGGCATACAATCGGTTTGGGTCTGCCGGCGAAGCATTCATATGGTAGACCTCCCAACCTGAAAAATGCGGACCGGTTATTTTCCATTTCTTACGTTTTGCATCAGCCGAGAGAATAAATGCCCCCTTACGTGTTCCTACCAATAATCGTACCCTGCTCATGGTTTGCTCCTTTCGAAGTAAAAACGAAAAACAAGCAGGACATGATGTTAACACGCCCTGCTGCATACTTTATTGACTCTTCGTATCAAATCCATGCCCGCCGAGATACTGCATCTCCATTCCAGGAGAGGTACTCGCAAGGATGGGCATCGCTTCAGAGATCAACATATGGACCCTTTCATCGCGCAATGATGCGGAGTGGTCGTCTTTGTGCTCCCACAACTCAAATACAGTTATCGAATTGCCGTCCGTAAGGTCTTCGAAGACGACATAAGCTTTGCAACCGCGCATGGTTGAGGTAAGAGCAGATGCACGCAACAATATATCTGCCAATACACTGCGTTTGCCAGGCTGGGCAGTCAACTTTCCTGTTCTGGCATACATGGTTTATATAGGTTTATTCATCATTGGCTGGATTGCCAGGCAAGTACAGCCAGGCTGTCATTGCACCATTCCCTGGTAGACAGCAAGAACGTTACCATAGGGGTCTTGAAAAATGCCGAACCATCCCATGCCGGGAATCTCGGTCTTTTCGTTCAAGATCTTTCCCCCGAGTATTCTGACCTTCTCGAGGTCTTCATCGATATCATCGCTGTCAATGTATACGGTCACCCGTCCGGCAGGGCTGTCGCTTGAAATCCCGGGGAAGCCCCCGCCGGATCCATCTGCGGCTTCCCACATAACGTAATTCATTTCCGGCATTGGAACGATCTTCCATCCGAACAATTCCCGATAGAATTCCCCTGCTTTCTTTGGGTCGGCAGCCGGAATCTCGACATGGACAACATTTCTTTTAGACATAAACTTCTCCTTTTTAGGTTGGACAAAGATTATCTATTTTAGAACATTTTTTCTATTTTCACAACCCTTCCAAAGAACTGTTTTCCGTAAAAAAAACGCCTGCCTCGGAACCACCGAGACAGGCGTAAAACTTCAGTTGAGGCTAAGGCACACCGTTATTTTGTGGAATGCTTCTAATCTCACAAGCATCCTGCCCTTCGTTCCATTTGCAGTTGAGGTTCGCAACACAATGCGCCTCAGTCTGGATCGGGGCACAGACATTATCCACGAACTCCGAACATTTCACAGTAAGAACACGGGCAGTGACACACCCCGTCCCACCCAGTGCCTCTTCCTTGACCGGGACACATGCTGCAGAGTTTTGGTCAAAGGTGAAACCAGGCGCACACCCAAGGGCGGTGCCGCCAGCCGGCGGCTGGCAACATTGGAAACCCTCATTGTAGGTGTATCCTGCAGCACAACCTGCGAAGGTCTGACTCGCAAGTGCTGCATTATCGATGCCAAAGGGAGCATTCGTCTCGCCGTTCGGAGGGGCGCACATCCCTGCCAGTTCGTCAAAGTACAACCCGATCGGGCATGAATTGTCCGGTCCGGGACCGACAGCGCAAGATTGCTGTGAGCCGCGCATCACGGTTACATAACCAATGGGGCAGCCGCCCGCTTGAGGCTGTGCAAGGATCGGGGTATAGGAACAAGCCCCAGTCGCAGGATCGAGCGTGTACCCTGCGTCGCAGAATGAATTCAAGCTTGAAGTATCAGGCTGGTTCGTACAAGCCGGGTTACACACCACAACTTCGTTCGTAGACTCAATGCTGCGAGGACCCTTGCAGACAAGGGTACGTATTCCGCCTTGATTTCTTTCCTCACAGAGGATGCGTGTGCCCCGTGGCTCCCAGGTCGCCCCAGCCGAAATTTGAACCACGCCGTATCCATCTCCCTGTTCGCAGTATTGATTTACCTGAACTGCTTCGGGGAGACTACAGGTATTGACCGCCTCAACCTGATTGGCTGGAACATGAGCGGTCAATTGGCAAAAAGGCGCAAAAGGCTGCGGGTTGGCAACCGCACAACGGAAGCCGATGTCACGTCCACTATCTGTCTGCTCGTTATAACGGCGGATGGCAGATGCAACCTGCTCATCACTGGTTTCGAATGAACTGCCCCGCACAGAACGGTAACTACCTGTGGTCGGTCCAGTCGGATTCTCCACCGGAGACTGGCTGTAATAGTTCGGATCGTACATGTCAAAGATCCATTCGAACACGTTCCCAGCCATGTCGTACAATCCAAAGGCGCTTTTTCCATCTGCGTATGTGTCTACATTCGTTGTTCTTCCATAGCAATTGGCAAAGTTCAACAAGCCGCAACTTGGTTCGGCATTGCCCCATGGGTATATATTCCCATTCGCGCCACGTGCAGCTTTTTCCCATTGGGCTTCGGTTGGCAGGTTTCCTTGGATCCAGTTGCAATACGCCTGACTTTGATCCCAGGTAACACCCACTACCGGATGGCTTGCATATTCAGGATTGGTGAAAACGGGACCGCCGAGTTCCTGCGAAGGCGTTGTACAAATACCCGCTTTTACGCAAAGCTCATACATACGGTTCGTCACCTTGGTCTGCTGGATCCAATATCCGTCCAGTGAAACCGAGTGCGCAGGTGCATCGAAACCACCATCGCCCATCATAAAATTCCCAGCAGGGATGTAAACCAGGATGCTTCCATCTATCCATTTGATCGTTTCCCCGTTTTGAGGACCACCAAGCGCGACCGGTACGGGGGGCTGATCCGGGGTAGCAGTTGCCGCCTCAACAGGCTGCCCAGTCGCCGTCACCACCACAGTGATGACCTCCGGGGTTGGCGAGGCACACGATACGAGGATGAACACCACTGAAAGGCACAACCCCAGGATCGCATTTCTTGCTTTTTTCATTCAATCTCCTTTTCTCACGAATTACGAGACCAAATAATTATAATGCACATGAAAACCGGGCTGATAAGTGATTATCAGCCCGGTAAATATTTACCATAACATCATCTTGTCCCTATGGCTTACAAGTGCATATCTCCGGCCCAACGTATGTCTGCGGCTGCCTGCAAACCAGGTGGTCTGATGGACAGCCAGGATCAACGTACTCCTCACCAGCAACAGTTCCAGGCAATGGACAGAGACCTGGTTCGTTACCCGTCGGCTGGAAACCCACCGCCATGCGACAAGTATTATCAATTGCTGCCACTTCTTTGATTGGGTAGAATACATCCAACTCGACCAAGGCTGCCCCAGCCTGCTCGTGAGTATAGTGGTCGCTCAGATCGAATAGGGATGGATCAAGACTTTTCTCGCCGCTCCAAAGACCAGCCAGGAATCGCCCGCTGCCTTTCAATACATCGATCTTTATTGCCAATTGAACGACATTCATAGCCTCGCCTGAAACCCGTACCCAAGCTAAATCCGGATCATCCCCAACTCCGTTGCCAAACTCCAAAGTTTCATATCCATTTCCGGGGGCAGGATGCTCATCGGAGGTAGCCGGGTTCTCGCCACCCACATCTTCATTCGTATCAAACCAAACTTCCACGCCAGTGGTGCTCCACTCCTGAGAAACAGGGTCGGTGGCAAGAATCAGCCAATCGCCATTCCCGTCCAGGTCGTAATCGATCTCAATGCCGTATTTACCATTCAGTTCACGACTGGATTCGTCACTCTTGAGGACTATTGAAACATAAATCCAGGTATTGTCCACATATAAGGCTCCCTCCTGAATGTCGATATACGGGTAATACTCATCCATCGTCTGCGAGTTGAACGGGCGCTCAAAGCGGGTAAATGTAAATCGGTCTCCGCCTGGTGCACGATTATCATCGGCCGTTATTGACGAATCCTGGTCTCCCACTGTTCCACTAGGGCTTTCAGGGAACTCCCCTGGTTTAGTCTTGTGTTCCACGGTCGGGGTCAAGACGATGGTCGGTTCAGCGGTGGCAACCGCCTCAGCCGGCTCTTCGGTAGTAGAGCCAGCCCCGCCGTTTAGGGTTTCATTTGTCCGCCCAAGGTTACAAGCTGACACTAAGAACATAACAATTATTAAAGGAACTTTGGCTTTTCTTCTCATAGTGAGTGTCCTTTCTTTCAGTCACTATACACATCCTGACAAGCAGAAACAATAGGATATTGGTCTGGTCATCCTATACCATCAATTATTTCCTCTTTCCAATCTCGCCAATCGCAGAAGGATTAACCAGGGAAGATACATCTCCAACATCCAAACCCAGATACGCCGCACGAATGATACGCCGCATCACTTTTGCGTTCCTGGTCTTTGGCAGGTCGTTTACAAAATGGATCGCCTTCGGTGCAAGCGGTCTGCCCATTTCGGCGACAACCATCTCGTGTAGTTCGTGACGAAGGGCATCTCCTCCTTCGACCCCAGGCTTGGTCACAGCGAAAATGACCAATTCACTTCCTTTGACCTCGTGTGGCACACCAATGGCTGCCGCCTCCACAATGAAATCATGACGGACTAGAATCGACTCCACTTCAGCAGGACCAAGCCTTTTTCCGGCGATCTTGATCGTATCATCCGACCGCCCCAGGATATACCATAAACCATCTTTATCTATTGCCGCAAAATCACCGTGAACCCATACATTCTCCCAGCGAGACCAGTAAGTATCTAAATATCGCTGCCTATCTTTCCAAAAGCCACGTGTCATCCCGATCCATGGCGACTTGATCACAAGTTCGCCGACGACATTGCGAACAGGAATTCCATTTTCATCCAAAACATCCACCTCCATTCCGGGGCAAGCCGCCGAGAATGAACACGGCTTGAGAGGCATAAGTGGATTCCCCATAACAATACCGCCTGAGATCTCCGTTCCGCCGGAATAATTGATAATGGGAATCCGTGAGCTACCCACCTTTTCAAAGAGCCACATCCAGGGGTCGGGATTCCACGGCTCGCCTGTTGAGGCAAAACACTTCAACGAGGTCAGATCACAGTTTTTAAAATGCTCATCACCATGTGGGATCAGAGATCGAATCAAGGTCGGAGAAACTCCCATCTGGTTGATCTTGTGATCTTCCACCAATTTCCACAAACGCCCTGGGTTTGGAAAATCCGGAGCGCCATCGTAGAGAAACATCGTCGCCCCAAGCATGAGGGTACCAAAGACCAACCAGGGACCCATCATCCAGCCCATGTCAGTCATCCAGTAAACCACGTCGCCTCGATGGACATCAGTGCCGAATGCCATATCTTGGGCGGCTTTGACCGGGAACCCGCAATGAGTATGCAGCGCACCTTTGGGCTTTCCGGTTGTGCCGGAAGTGTATATGATCATCAATGGGTCTTCGGCATCAGTCAGCTCAGTTACCGCTTCATCGCTTTGAGAATCTAAGAGGTCGTGCCACCAATAATCCCTCCCAGCTTGCATTTTAATGTCCTGTCCGGTCCGTTTTAGAACGATCATATTTTTCAATGTAGGGATCTGCTCCGCAGCCTCATCAGCAATAACTTTCATCTCAACAGCCCTACCGCGCCGAAATGCACCATCTGCAGCGAACAAGGCTTTAGCATCCGCATCCACCAGGCGGGAGACAATAGCGCCTGACCCATAGCCTGAAAACAAAGGAAGAATAATCCCTCCAATTTTTGCAATCGCAAGGAGGGCGACCACGATCTCGGGCGTCATTGGCATAAAAAGCCCAATGACATCGCCCTTCCCCAACCCAAGTGAACGAAGCGCATTCGCTGCTTTGTTTACCCCTCTGTATAGCTCACTGTAGGTGAGCTCACGTATCCCCCCTTCCTCTCCTTCGAATACTATGGCAACTTTTTCTCTTCCCTCTTTTTCCCTCGCCCATTTATCAACACAATTGTGAACGATATTCAATTTACCACCTACGCACCACTTTGGAAACTGAATACCATCGCTCAAATCCAGGATCTTGGTATAAGGCTGATAGAACTGGATATCCAGGAACTGTAAAACTTTTTCTGTAAACCAGGCAACATCCCCGGTTGACTTTTGCATCAATATCTCATACCCCGCAATCCCATTCCGATTCATGAATTCAGTCAGGTTGGCATCTTTGATATGCATGGACGTGGGACGCCATACCACATCCCCGCCAAATGTGAATTGTTCGGTCATGGATACTCTCCTCGTGAGTGGTCGAGTGATTCTAACCCTAAGACAGGAAGAACACAATAAAGTGCTTGGTAAAGGCTCAATAGTACGAATGGCACACTTTGAAAACGAGGCTTAGGCGTATAATCCTGCAATCGCTTACCGGAGGATGACCAATGTCTGAAAACACAATGAACCTGAAGTTGATCAAGTGCCCGAGCTGCGGTGGACCCATCGACCCGCCAGCCGGGCAGAGCACCGCCAGATGTCCTTACTGCGGCAGCTCAGTGATTATCCCCGAAGGCTTGAGAAAGCCCACCAACGAATCCGGCGGATCATCTTCAGGGAGCCTGTTTGGTAACGTGGATATGAACTCGATGCTCGGTTATAGTGCCCAATGGTCGCAAGTCGTCCAATTAGCACAGCAAGGCAGGAAGGAAGAGGCGGTTCAGAAATACATGAGTTTCTCCCCAGTCAGCGAAGCCGATGCGCGCAGAACTGTCGAAGGGCTATCCCATTCACAGGTCTACGATGTCAATGCATACGCATCGAGCGTAGCAAATGCCTACGCGCCCATGATAGCGAGCTATACGGACACGGCGAAGAAAATCACAGCCTGGTCATTCGGATTCAGCTGCCTCATCACCGGTTTCATCATGTTAATGATCTTGCTCATCGTCGGCGGGACGCTTTGGGCAGTTTTCAGATCTCTACCCTTCTAAATCAGTGTCATGGAAGAGTCTATCCTTTGCCCGGCCTGCGGCGGACCGAACGAAGCCATCCCCGGAGCCACCCGAATGCCGTGCATGTATTGCGGCGTGAACCTGACCATTCCAAAGAACCTGCAAAAACCGGTAAAACCCGTTGTAGTAAAAAAATCCGCAGAGCCCAAACCTCTGCCGAGCTTTGAAAAAGATGGACCCGACCTGTTGCGCAAAGCTCAGCCAGTCATGGTCAATGCATGGAATACTTATGTCTACTGGACATGGTTTCGCCGTCTACTTCCTGCATGCCTTATCGTTTTTCTTATTGGACTTTTTGCATGCCTTGCACTGGGCGCCTTCCCAATTGTGCTTCGTTTATTCAACTAGCCTAAACTTCAAAAATAATCGATCCTTCGCTGTGCGGACGATATCGGAAGCGTCGGGTTGACCTTTATTCAGACGGATACCCATCGGCTTTGCAGCTTGAGGAACGTGGCGCAGATACTCATACATCCGCGACTCGACAGATTTTTCCTCAATCTCGACATCGGCAAAAGCCCGGACAAGCTTTCCTTTCAACAGTAATTCCACATCTGCGCCGCCCTGCAAATTGCGCCACCATCTTCGGTCTCGGCTGGTGATAACAAATAAATAGCCTCCGTCTGAATAATAACCGACCGGGGTTGTATATTTTTTACCAGTCTTTCGTCCGGTTACGGCAACAAGCATCATGCCATTACTCAACACCCCATGAATAGGCGATCTCAAGACCCAGCTCATAACATCATTTCCGTTCATTCCATCACTCCATACATTTGGTCCGGGGTTAACAGGCCAGGGAAACGCGATCTCAGAGTATTCCGCGCCTCGTAGCACAAGTGGCAGGCATCGGCGTAGGACGAATCGTGCGGAAGGTTGTATTCAGCCACCAATGCGGCAGGTCCGCCCGAGAGCAGGGGTCCACAAATAGGGTGCGAATCAGGATCGTATTCATCACAGATCTGGAGCAGAGACTTGTCAAAGAGATTCCCGATCACAAGCCCCTGACAGATGTGGATGTTGCCAAACGGGTCGAGATGGACCCGCCCTGGCTCGCACAGGTCCTCATGCGGACAGGCATCAAATTCGCCCCAGAGATGTTTAGGTGCACGCGAAGCGAGTGCTCTTGCCGCTCTGCCTCGATACATGACATCACTTTCCTCTTCAGGAAGTTGACCACATGGAGACTTTGAGGCGTGATCCGGCTGAGCCACGCTGATCACGCCCGTGGGCACCTTGAGCCATTTTGCAGCTGTAACAGCATTTTTGGGGTTTTCACCCAAGACATCTTCACAATGATATAAATCGCTGCTTACAGAAAGATCGCTCAACCTGCCCGAAAACGGACGAAGATATTCCACGGCATCAGACACTGTGGTTGCCCAGTAGGCATTTGAGACAATGCCAACCTCGAAGCCCATATCTGCCGCAAGGTGAACCGCTTTCTTAAGCACGGCATAATACAGGAACGGCTCGCCGCCTTCAAAGAATATGGATTTGACCCCGGCCCGTTTCGCCTGGTGCAGGGCATCCTCAACCTGTTCCAAAGTCATCGCCCCACTTTGATGGTGGCTACCCCACACAAAACAATGGTCGCATTGAAACAAGCACTGATAGGTCAGTAAGATGTGCAAACCACCTAGTTTCATGGCGAACTCCTTGCTCCATCCATAATGTACACGAAACCTCCAACTCCGGTCAGTGTCGAAAATCACTTCGCGCTATAATCAAGAAAATCACCTTTCAGGAGAGCCAGAATGTCAAACGTTTATGCATCCAAACACCCGCTGGTTGCCCATAAACTTTCCCGCTTGCGGGATAAGAAAACCGAGCCAAAGAAATTCCGTGAATTGGTACGCGAGATCGCGGGCTTGCTTGCATACGAAGCAACTGCAGACCTTGCCACCTCCCCGGTTGAGATAGAAACTCCGCTGTCGAAAATGACCGCGCAGCAACTGCAGGAAAAGATTGGTTTAGTGCCCATCCTGCGGGCGGGGCTTGGAATGGTGGAAGGTATTTGGGAATTGATGCCGAGTGCTGAGGTTTGGCATATCGGTTTATACCGCGACGAAAAGACGCTCAAACCCGTGGAATATTACAACAAACTACCCATCGAGCCGCGTGTTGCTGTTTGTCTCATCCTCGACCCGATGCTTGCCACCGGAGGCTCAGCCACAGCAACGGCTGATGTGTTGAAAAAATGGGGCGTGAAGAAGATCAAATTCGTCGGCCTGATAGCGGCTCCTGAAGGAATCAAGGTTATGCAGGATGCGCACCCCGATATCGACATTTACCTAGGCGCCATCGATGAGAAGCTCAACGAACACGCCTATATCGTTCCGGGATTGGGCGACGCTGGGGACAGGCAGTTTGGGACCGGATAAAAATAAAACCTAGCATCAAAAGTGATTGCGAGGTACCATGGCGTATGACCTGAAACTGGCAGAACGAATCCGCCTCGAGATGAAAGGATTGCCCATCATCGAGAAGAAGATGTTCGGTGGGGTCGGTTATATACTGAATGGGAACATGGCAGTCGGCATTTTGGGCGACGACCTGATCGTGCGGGTTCCGCCCGAAGACTACGAAAAACTTCTCAAGCGCGCCCATGTAAAAATCTTCACCATGAAAAATGGACTTCGCCCGATGAAAGGTTGGTTGATGGTGGAACCTTCCGGGATAAAAAGCGCCAAAAGCCTTAGCCAATGGATAAATGCAGGTGTTGAGTTTTCCGCCTCGCTCCCGCCAAAATGACAGCTTTTCTTTTTGTCCTTGGCTCCACTGTCCTGATCTACATTTCGCGCAAATCGTTATGCCTGCCATGGTCGCATGGATTCTTCCGGTTCATTGCCTGGGAATGCATCCTTGCCCTCCTCATGCTAAATGCAAAATACTGGTTTAGCGATCCCTTTGCCTGGAATCAACTCATGGCATGGACACTGCTGATGCTATCGCTTGCACCCCTTGTGTTTGGCATTCAACTTCTGCGCAAGCACGGAAAGCCGGCCAGGGAACGGGCTGGTGATCCTTCTCTCCTGGCGTTCGAAAAAACAACGCAATTGATAACTGATGGTATTTACAAATTCATACGGCACCCCCTGTACACTTCCCTGGTTCTCTTGACTTGGGGAGTTTTTTTCAAGCATCCCGGGTTGAATGGGTTGAGCATTGCGGTCACAGCTACGATATTCTTGATCTTCACTGCCAAAGCCGACGAAGCCGAATGCATCCGTTTCTTCGGTCCGCAGTACCAAGAGTACATGAAACGGACGAAGATGTTCATTCCATATATCATCTGACAATGAAAGCAATGCTTCTAGAAGCCACCAGGGATATCACACCGGATCATCCTCCTTTGAAGCTGATCCAACATCCAGAACCGACCCTTGATCCGGGTGAAGTCCTGCTAAAGATTACACGCTGCGGAGTCTGCCACACGGAATTGGATGAGATCGAAGGCAGGATGCCGTCAAAATTGCCGGTTATTTTGGGGCATCAGATAGTGGGAACGCTTATTGACACATTAGACGAAGGAGTGAACCCGATCCGTAAACATCAACGGGTTGGGGTGGCATGGATCGCATCCGCGTGTGGGACATGTGATTTCTGTACAAGTGGGCGTGAAAATCTTTGTGCAGGTTTCAAAGCAACGGGTCGTGACATAAATGGCGGTTATGCCGAATACATGAAAATCCGCGCTGATTTTGTCCACCAGATTCCCGACTCGCTGACAGACTCTGAAGCTGCGCCCCTGCTATGTGCGGGAGCGATTGGTTACCGTTCACTGAGGTTAACCAACCTTCAAGACGGAGGCTCACTTGGTTTAATGGGGTTTGGCGGGTCAAATCATCTCGTCCTAAAACTTGCCAGGCATATATTTCCCAACTCCAGGATCGTTGTCTTTAGCAGAAACCCGCAGGAAAGGGAATTTGCTTTATCATTGGGAGCGGTCTGGTCAGGGACAATAGATCAGAATCCGCCTGAGGCATTAGATGCGGTCATAGACACCACTCCAGTGTGGGGTCCGGTTATCGAGGCGCTGAAATGTCTGAGACCCGGTGGGCGTCTGGTCGTGAACGCCATCCGCAAAGAGGATATGGACAAGGATGCCTTCCTCCAGTTGAATTACCCCACCCACTTATGGATGGAGAAGGAGATCAAAAGCGTGGCGAACGTGACTCGCACCGATGTGAGAGGGTTTTTGAAAATAGCGGATGATGTGGGAATAAAGCCGGAGTATCAGGAATATGAATTGAAGGACGCAAACCATGCGTTGATCGAAATGAAGCAGGGAATAATTCACGGTGCAAAAGTGCTCGTAATCTCATGAGGTGAAGAATGAATGAATACGATCTCAAGTCTGTAAAGCTGCCATATCTTGCGGGCGAGGCGCTAAGATTGTTCGCGTCATTACTCGAAGGACCACTGCAAGGATTGCTGATCCCCAATTTGTTCGAAAGTGCAGGCATAACCCGGTTGCGGAAAAGGCAGTTCGATGCTCCACCTACAAATTTCCCGATCCATTACACCGGGACGTTGCAGACCGAATCTGCATCCATCCCGAAAGCCCAGTGGCCAAATATGCCTTCCCAAGGCAAGGGGTTTCAGTTTTCTTCCATCTTCGATTTTGCCAAAGCATATCGCGACGGAAAGACAACCCCTGAGGAAGTAGCGAAGAAGATCTTTGACTCCATCGAAGCCAGCGATTCTTCAAATCCACCGATCAGGGCTTTTATCGCGGTCAACCGTGACGATGTCATGAGACAGGCGAGAGAATCAACCCTGCGCTTCAAAGGTGGCAAACCCCTGAGCATATTCGATGGTGTGCCTGTCGCCGTCAAAGATGAACTTGACATGGCGCCCTACCCCACCACAGTTGGGACTTCTTTCCTGGGTAAGTCGCCCGCAAAAGAAGATGCCACCGTTGTATCTCGCCTGCGTGGTGCAGGGGCACTGCTCATTGGCAAAGCCAATATGTATGAAATCGGTATCGGTGTGACAGGACTTAATCCGCACCATGGCACGCCAAGGAATCCTTACGACACAAGCCATTACACAGGCGGCAGTTCAAGCGGTTCGGCTACAGCTGTCGCTGCGGGATTCACCCCCGTCGCCATCGGCGCAGACGGAGGCGGCTCGATCCGCATCCCTTCAGCGCTTTGCGGGATGGTCGGTCTGAAACCGACATACGGACGAGTAAGTGAGCATGGTGCATTTCCATTATGCTGGAGCGTTGCCCACGTTGGACCGATCGCAGCCTCTGTTACCGACGCCGCATTGACCTATGCCCTCATTGCAGGTCCAGACCCCAATGATGTAAATTCCCTACATCAGCCACTTCCGACACTTGACGGCTGGGACAATCTCAATATGAAGGGACTCAAGATCGGAATCTATCGCCCTTGGTTTGAGCATGCCGAAGCAGAGGTTGTCGCTGGCTGCGACGCAATGCTCAAGAAGTTCGAAGAAATGGGGTGCGAAATTAAAAATATCGTCATCCCCAACCTTGAAGATAACCGTGTGGCACATGTGATCACCATCGTCAGCGAGATGCTGCATTCCATGATGAAATATGCCGACGAGCATCGACGTGACCACGGATTGGACGTCCGGGTCAACCTTTCTTTGGGGCGGCATTTCAGTGCAGAAGATTACGTCAAAGCTCAACGCATCCGCACCCTCATGATCCAACATTTCGAGCGCGCCTTCAAAGAAGTGGATGTGATTCTTACGCCCGCATCTGCCATTGCCGCACCTGCCATCAAGAAGAACGCCTTGCCAGACGGCGATTCTGACCTAACAGTACTGACGGAGCTCATGCGCTTCATCACCGCGCCAAATATGACCGGCCACCCCGCCGTCTCATTCCCGGTCGGCTACACCCAAAAGGGTTTGCCCATTGGAATGCAAGCCATTGGCCGCGCATGGGAAGAGCATCAACTCCTGCGTATGGCACTCGCCGCAGAACAGGTGGTCGATAGGAAGAAACCACAAGTGCATTACAAGATCCTGGACTAGTAATTCCTATCCTCTTTTCGAATTGTCACGTTCTTACATAGAACATATATGCTATAATTTGTCAACCGGCCTACTTTAATTGGAGATCCGCATGGCAGAGTTAAAGACTAAAAAGAACGAAGCGAGTGTTGAAAAATTTCTGAATACCGTCAAAGACGAGCAGGTTCGCAGTGATTGCGAAGAGATCGTGAAGATGATGTCACAGGCGACCAAAGCCGACGGAAAAATGTGGGGTTCAAGCATCATCGGTTTCGGCGAACAACGCCTCAAATATGAAAGCGGTCGCGAACTCGACTGGATGTTGATCGGCTTTTCGCCCCGCAAACAGAACATCACCCTGTACATATCCCTTGATGACGGGCTCTTGAAAAAACTTGGAAAATTCACAACCGGCAAAGGCTGTCTTTACATCAAGAAACTGGCGGATGTGGACAAAAAAGTCTTGAAGGAAATGATCAACGCATCGGTCAAAGGCGCAAAAAGGGCAAAAGGATGACCTTGCAAAAAGACCCTGATGGTTACGAAAAAAAGTATTTGAACCGCTTCCTTGACCTGAATGGAAAACGAATCCTTGAAGTGGGATGCGGCGAAGGACGCCTGACTTGGAAGTATGCTTCCGCCTCCTCGCTGACCATCGGTTTCGACCCGGACCATTCAGCCCTGCGCATCGCTCGTGCGGAGTCTCCCCACGACTTGCACAGAAAAGTCCATTTTGCACAGGCAACCGCCAAGCAAATCCCGTTCCAAAAAGAGACTTTTGATATCGCCATCCTCGCCTGGTCACTCTGATGAATGGAACACGAGAGCATGGTCCATGCTCTGAGTGACATCCATCGAGTCCTCAAACCGGGAGGTATACTCCTCGATCTGCGTCCGATTGAAGATAACTGGTCCGTCGAAGTGGTTTCTTCGCAGGGATTTCAAACCGCCGGAAGATTGAGCGATCTACCCATCGGGGTCGCCGACGATCAAGCAGCGTTCAATGCAATGAGCGAAGCGGAATCCCGCAGCTGGTTCTCAAAGGAAAAAGAAAGCGAATTTAGCTTCTTCTACGTCTGGGATACCCCCTCAGAAATGAGAGAGTTCATCGACGAAGAATGGGAGGACTTCGAAAAAATGGATGAAAGCTTATATCGGACGGCAAGTTCCTTATGGGCATCCGCAAACGCCGATGCGCGCGTCCGAGTCCGGGTGAGGATGTGGATCGGGGCTTGGAAGAAAAAATAGGAAACACAGATTGTGACACCAGAGGCAGTAATAGACTGCCTCTTTTTGTTCTCTAAAAAGAAGCGAATATGATCGTTTCCTTTAGGAGAAAACATGCAGAAATTCTTAATGGTATCCCTCGCGCTTTCGCTGTTTCTCAGTGGCTGTGCCGCAACAGCGACTCCCCTGCCCACCCGAACACTCAACCCTGCCACAAATACACCTACAGCAACTTTTACACCCGAACCGACTTCGACCTTTACCCTCGCGCCTACTGCCACGCCTGTGCCGCACCCCATGAGCATCATCGCCCTGAGGAATCGGCAATACCCCGGCAGTGAGATCACCGTCGTCAAAGAATTAGACCGCGGCATCAATTATCGCCGATATTATGTCTATTACCTATCAGAGGGACTGAAGATTTACGCCCTGCTCACCATTCCAAACGGTGAAAAGCCTGAAGGCGGATTTCCTGCCATCGTCTTTAATCATGGCTACATTCCACCGGACGTGTACAAGACTACAGAACGGTACATTGCCTATGTGGACCAACTCGCCCGTGCCGGATATGTCATCTTTCGAATAGATTATCGCGGACATGACCAATCTGAGGGCGAAGCAAGCGGCGCATACGGCGACCCTGGCTACCAGGTAGATGTAATGAACGCCCTTACCTCGATAAAACAACATCCCGATGTGAATCCTGAAAAGATCGGTATGTGGGGTCACTCCATGGGCGGATATTTGACTTTGCGCGCGATGGTGATTTCAGATGACATCAAAGCCGGCGTGATCTGGGCGGGTGTCGTCGCCTCGTATACAGACTTGCTCTACAATTGGAGGCGGACAGGTGCCTTCACTCCGTCACCAAGTTCCACGGGCAGAGGGTGGCGAACTTCCTATATCGAACAATACGGGACGCCCGAACAAAACCCCGTCTTTTGGGATTCCATTTCTGCCACCTCCTATCTCGCGGATCTCTCCGGACCCATGGAACTGCATCATGGAACCGCAGACGAAGACGTCCCTGTTGAGTTTTCCATCCGGCTGGCAGAGTTGGGTCGGGAATATGGGCAGATCGTCAATTTGTATACATACGAAGGCGATAATCACAACATCTCGAAGTATTTCACCCAGGCAATGAACCAGACAATTGCGTTCTTCGATATTTATTTGAAGTAATAAAGACGGTGGCCGATCGTCCGCCATTTACGGGCAAAAAGATTTACTTATCAAAATGCAAGATCGCCAGATTCCCCTCAAAGTATTTGGCGATCTGTTCCGGGATATTCCCCAAAGTATCCTGCACCCGCTTACGGGAGCCAAAGCCAGGCAGAATAATAAAATCGCTCACGGCTTCATGCTCCAATTTTTCAGGATGGAGTTGATCTTGCAAAACCTCCAGCTTCACTTCCTGATCAGCATCGGTGGCAGCAAACAAGGCTTCAAAGGTTTGCAGATAGCTTTTATCCGCGCGGACGAGCAAGGGGACGTTCAACGCCCTGGCAACGGCAAGATTCGCTTCGAGCATTCGCCGCAAGGCAATGGGAGGTACAGCCTTTGCCGGTACGATAAAAATCACCCTCTGCATGCTGTTCAACGGCAGGGATAACTTTCCAGCCACCACAGGCGTATCGGAACCCCAGATCACCTCATCCAGTACAGAACCGAGGACACTCTCTCGAAAAGTCCGTTTGCCCCGCCAACCCATGATGATCAGTGACGCCCTCTCTTCGTCAGCAGTGTGCAAAATTCCCTGGGCATGCGTGGCTGCCAATCGTGGGATCAACTCAACCTCCGCTTCGGGGTCGCGCAGGTTTTCGTTCACTTTGCCAAGCAATTCCTTGTGAAGGATCAGGCTGTTGTTTTCGTTAGGCCCTTTATCTTTTGCCACACTAACCGCGAGGACCTTCCCCTTCGAACTACGGGCAAGCAAACTGGCGAGGGCAACCAACCCTTCTGAATTCGCTTCAGAAACAGGCACGAGAACACGCCCAAAGAGAGGAGTTTGTTCATCTTCGTCAGAGGCGGTTTGCAGGTCAGGAGCGAAGCGCTGGACGACGAGGGGCGAAGTGATCGAAGTGAGAAGAATCATCAAGATGGCGGCGTTGAACAAGGTCGAGTCAAAAAGTCCGGTTTCCAAACCGATCACCAGAGTCGGAATGGTCACTGCTGCCTGGGCATGAGATAAGCCGTACACCGTCCAAAATTCAGACCGAGTGTATTTGTAAATTCGAGCCGTTACCCAGGCCGCGATGAGTTTCGAGACATATGCTACGATGGTGACACCTACAGCAACTACGATCGTCTGCGGACTTTTGAGAAACGTCAACGGATCTGTGATGAGGCCGCTGTAAAGCAAAAAGACGGGGATGAAAAACGACTCGCCGATGAAGAGCACAT
>CAZYLM010000021.1:0-22520 GCA_964648645.1 uncultured Anaerolinea sp. | reverse complement strand
GCGGGGATGTCTTTCAATGCCTTTGTTATCATAAGTCGCCTTAATAAAGTATTGTGATAATTTTCACAAAACAAGTTTACTGTTTCTTATAGGACAAGTCAATGAAGGATGTCATATGACAGCGGTGTAAGTTGTCAGGCAATTATCTGAGGATTAATCCTAAGCTTGCGTTGATCTTCCCCTGAAAATGCCTTGCGAATTTCATTGAGTGTTGGTGCTTCAAGCTCGAAGGATGTTGTGCCCAGAAATTCATCTAAGCGGTGAACATCTCCACTTTGAATAAGAGGATGATTTTTAGAGGTGGAAAATTTTTTGTGCAATATTTCTGGCTTGATGTGACGGGATATTTCTAGAGCGGGGAAGTGCCACCAATCAGCGAGGAATCCGAGGGTGGAAAACAAGCCATATGCTGTGCGGTCTACGTGTGCTGGGATGACAATACCGCTCAAATTATTTACATGTTCGATAATTTCTTCAATGGAAAATTCTGTCGCGGTAAGCAAAAGCCGCGTTTCAGAGCGAATGAATTTGCCATGCTCATCAACAATGAATTGCTCACCGAGATGATCGGCAGGATTCAATTCGTCGGGTAGGGAAAGGTCAACTTGGTGCTGCCAGGCTTCGAGGTCCGCGAGAGAGGTGAAGAGACAAAGCAAATGGACATCCTCATGCGATTGGACCTCCATGCCGGGCAATACGGTCAGCCCAGTTCCATCCGCTGCTTTTTGAACGGCTCGTACATTTGCGCTGGCGTTGTGATCGGTGATGGCGATTATGTCGATGTGACGTTCGAGCGCCTCTTGCACGATAAGCGGCGGGATCATTTCGACCTCGGCGCACGGGGAAAGGACGGTGTGAACGTGAAGATCCGCGCGGAAGGTTTTCATGTTAACGCAAGTTTAAATCCCAGAGTGTGCCGCAGATCTCATAACTTGCTTTGGGAGTAGAAAGTAAGATCACGCCCTGTTCGTTTGCTTTTGCTATGGTGGTGGAGTCAGGTTGTGCATTCTCAGTGATGATGACGGCTGAGACTTCAAGCATGGCGGCAACAGCGACGATGTTCATATGTGCTTGCAACGTGACCCAGATGTTGCTGCTCTTTGCGCCTGCCATGACGCAAGAAAGCAGGTCGGAGGTATAGCCGCCTTTAGGTGTGACGGTTGAAAAATCACGCGGCTCGGTAAGGACATTCAATTGAAGTTTCTCGATGACGTTTTGAAGATTCATAATCATCCCTTTTTGCTATTGAGGGCTTCAGTAGAGACAGCGATGCGCATGATGAGTTTGGTGCCTTTGCCACGATTTGACTCGATCTCCATTTTATCCACGCATTTTTGGATGTTGACCAAACCCATGCCCGCGCCGAAGCCCATTTCACGGACTTTATCGGTGGCGGTGGAATAGCCGGGCTGTAAAACTTTTTGAATGTCATCAATGCCCGGTCCATCATCGGTAGTAGAGATGGTGATCTTGTGTGGTTCTACCTCGAGTTTGAGAATGCCGCCATTGGCGGTGTGGATGATGAGATTCATTTCCGCTTCGTAGGCGGCGATTCCGCAGCGCCGCGCCAGTTGTGAGTCTGCGCCGAGGCGGAGCAGGGCGCGTTTGATATTGCTGGAAGCGTTGCCTCCATGCATAAAATCCCCAACCTTGATGTTGTAGCGTAAAACAAGCGTGGTGCGGTCTGAAATAATATCGTCGAATAAATGGCTGGCGCGATACCGGCGAACTTCTTCTTCCTTGTAGTCGCGTTCTACTGCGATCAGAATACCGCGAGTGATATCCCCTTTGGTGATGATGCCGGCAAGTTTTTTGTTTTCATCCACAACGGGCAGACGGCCTAATCGTTTTTCGGTAAACGTTTTGATCGCCTCCACGATGCTGTCAAGGGTATTGACGGTGACCAACTCTGTTGTCATATATTTCTTGACAGATTCCCCAAGCTCATTGTTTTGCAAAGCGCGGACAATATCTTCCAGGCTGATAATGCCAACTAACATTTCATTATCCACAACTGGAATGCCAGAGATGCGATTGATGCGAACAAGTTCGAGCGCTTTTGAGATGGGTACATCGGGTGTGGTGGTAATGACGTTCGATACCATCACTTCGTGAACTTTCAAGTCGTAGGAAAGTTCTTCGATGCGATTGATCTCATGCGCATCGCGGTCTGTGAGCGGACGATGCCGCCCGAATTTTTCCTGCTCGGTAGGTTGCCTAACTGGATCCATTACCTTCGTAACTTTTCAGCCCTGCATCGTGAAGCATTCCGCTTAACTCGAACATCCCAAGCGGGCTTGAAATGAGGGGGATGTTTTCCTGAACAGCGATGTTAATGGTTTCTTGCTGCGGCTTTTTTCCGCGGATGAAAACAATGGCGCGGAAGTCTGCCATTTGCGCGGTTCGGACGACCTGTGGGTTGGTCAGCCCTGTCAACAAAACCGCCCGCGGACGGCTGTATGCCAAAACATCGCTCATCAAGTCTGCACAGCAGCCGCCGTGAATGTTTACATTTGTATTTAGTTCTGGTGTTAAAACTTCGCCTTCAGAGATCGTAATGATGTCTCTCAAGTTCATATTCATAAAACGATTCCTTTCACCTCGTAATAAAACTTCTGTATAAAATTATTCCCTACTTAGTCTCGTTCGGTAAGTTTCATTTCTCATGCTTGGTGGGTGACTATCGACCTGTTTGGTGATAAATTTCACAAATAGATATGACAAAAAAAGAGCGACATAGTCGCTCAGGTTTTACAACCCAACTCTTTCTCCATGTGAATAGACATTAAAACGATGTTTTCTTGCATACCCGATTAATGTGATCCCGTATCGCTGCGCCATCTCAATTGAAAGCGATGATGGGGAGGTACGCGAGATCAAAATGGGCGCATTCAATTGCGCCGCTTTTTGCAGCATCTCCGAACTGATGCGCCCGGTGGTGATGAGGATGCGGTTTTCGGGCCAAAGGTCTTTCGTAAGGCACATCCCGGCGATCTTGTCGAGCGTGTTATGCCTGCCGATATCATCGGCCGCCACTACGATTTTTTCACCATCACTCAACGCGGAGGTATGCACGCCGCCCGTATCACGATAAAGTTCCTGCGACTCAAACAGCTTATCTACCATCTCCATCACCGCCTCCGGCTGGACCTTGAACCTGTTTGCCGAGAAATCAACATTAGGTTTCGCCAGAAGGTCAACAGCTGTCACCCCGCCCGTGCAGCCAGAGGTTCTGCGCCAATTTGTCGGTTGCTCTGCGTTGAAGTTTAACCACACATCGACGTTATCGCCATGCTCGCATAAACGCACATCTGCTACATCGTCCATGCTTTTGGCGATGCCTTCGTTATATAAAAATCCCACTGCCAATTCCTCGAGATGGATGGGTGTGCACATGAACGAGATCCATACCTGACCGTTCACAGTCAATGAAACAGGCGTCTCGACAATGGTTTCAGCGTCGAAATGTCCCCATTTTTGGAACTCAAACCGTTCGTATTCAATCGCTTTTCGTGGAGGGATCATACGTACTCCAAAGACCAATAAGGTGTTCGATCTCAACTTTCATATGGGCAGCAGTTTTATCAGAATTGCGGTGAACTTTGCAGAAGATATCTGGGTCTGCAAGAAAGGCACCGAGACAAGCATCTGTACAAAGCAAGATTTTCTTCCCTTTGTGTTCAGCAAAGGGGAAATACTGCGGGTCGGTATCGCGGAAGATACGTCCGCACAGGGTGGCAAAAGTTTTTGGTTTTTGTCTCGTCTCAGTCATTTATGCTACATCTAACCTGCCGATAATTTTCACACAGTCGTGTGTGAATACTTCTTCACCGTGCGAATCTTCGCTCATCTCGCCGGTTAAATCCTGTCCGGGGAAGTGAAGAAATTCATGTATCCCGGCGCGCCACTTCGGGCAGTCGGTCACATCATAGACCATGCCATTGTGGGCGATCCACATCCGGGTGCCTCGTTCACCGGTGTTGCGTTTCAATTCTGGGAGCGGGACTGTTCGAAAGGCGTTCATGAGGGGTTGAAGAGGATACCGTCTGGAAGATTCTGCTTAAGATATTCAAGAAGAGAGTAGATGATGAATGAACATCCGATCATTTCCACCGATTCCTCCACGCTGGCGACAACGGCATAGGTAAAGTTCTTCAACCCCATGGTGGAGGCGAAGTACCCACTGACCATCTCGCCGCCGATCACCCCGGTTATATATACGACAAGCGAAAAGAAGAATAGCATTTTGAATTTTCTGTCGAGATGGAAAAAGAACGTCAG
Organism: uncultured Anaerolinea sp.; assembly: GCA_964648645.1. GTDB lineage: Bacteria > Chloroflexota > Anaerolineae > Anaerolineales > Villigracilaceae > Villigracilis. Next base: position 18,239 of record CAZYLM010000021.1, on the reverse strand, counting down.
GAAGGCGATTGCAAAAACGATGATCGCTACAATACCCGGGATGATCCAGGCAAAGTAAAAGATACCCTCCGCCCCAAATATGGCGCGCATTGGTTTGATAAGGCGCTCGTGCAGGGTTGCAACTTCGTCGATGGAAAGCAACAGAAAGATGACGGAAAGCACTGCCCATTGGAACCGGTATTTGTCACGTATGGAAAACTTCCATGTACTGATGAGTCCCAGAAGGATTGCTGGTATGAAAAGCATCAAAGAGTTGATGAAGGTTGGAATATTGCTCTCCGCATCCAAATAGAATGGTGTATTGAGCATATCCATGGCGAATTCCTGCCAGTAGCTGTGAATTTCCCATATACCAAAGAAGCGCACATATTGACCGAATATGCTCATGGCGACGAGCAGAACGACCAGGGAAATGAAAAATATCAGGGTACGTTTGGGGTTGATTATTAGAGCGGGAATTTGATTTGTCATGAAAACCTTTCGGTGGGTATTATATCTTTTCTGAGATCTAATTATCGGTTGAGCCTGAGCCGGGAACGATCACGGTGCGTACGTCTCCGCCAAAATGTTCCAGGGAATCCAGCGTTTTGTTTATCGCTTCTGCTTCAAGCGGGATGATACGGGTGACGATGCGGGAGGTGTCTAATACTTTGCGGCGGGCAAGATCTAGTAAGATGGGCAGTTCCTGAAGGTGATGGTCGTTGGACCCGATGAGTTCGACTTCGTTTCCGAGAAGCTCGGTGTAGGTTTTTATCTCAAGCGGTTGATTTGAAACTCCCACGATCACCACGCGTCCCATCACACCTGCGACCTGGAGTGCCTGGTGCATTGTTGCAGGAAGGCCGATCATCTCGATGGATACATCCACGCCTTTGCCGTTGGTCAGGCGCTTGATCTCTGCCACCGGGTTGGTTTCTTTCGCGTTGATGGGGATCGCATCGTAGACTGAAGCGAGATCCAGTTTTTCCTGGTTGATATCCACAGCAAAGACTTCCACCGCGCCGAAGGCCTTTGCCAGTTGAACTGCGGATTGCCCCAAACCGCCCGCGCCGAAGATCGCCACCGTTTCGCCACCTTTCAGGCGGCTTTTGCGAAGGGCATGAAAGGCAGTGGCGCTTGCGCACATCAGTGTTGCACCCTGTTCAAAGGGGATTTCGGCAGGGAGAGGGATTGCATTCCGCGCAGGAACGGCAATGTATTCGGCATAACCACCATCGGCGTAGTGTCCGATCATCAGGACCTTTTCGCAGAACTGGTCGTTACCTGTCGTACAGTGATAGCAATCTCCACACGAAAGATTGTAGTGAAGGACAACACGATCTCCCGGTTTGAGGTTGGTCACTTCGTTTCCAATTTGCTCAATAATTCCGGAAACCTCATGCCCAAAAGTGAGCGGCACCGGTTTGATGGGCGATATCCCTGCGCGGTAATGGGCATCGGAATGACATACTCCAGCTGCTTTGACTTTTACAAGCACCTCCCGTAACCCGATCTGGGGGATGGGTATTTCCTGCGTGACTAGGGGCTGATTAACGCCTATAAAACGGACTGCCTTCATTCTCTCTCCTGTTAATTAAAAGGTTTTTATGATTATACCCAGCGCTAATAACTTCGAATCACATTTGGAGCCCGATATCGAAAATGGCTGAATAACTTGTTGTGGTCTGGAGGGTGTTCAGGGTCAGCTGTTCCCCGCCGTCGGCGAAAATATTATCGTTAACATTTCGGGTAGTGCGTTCTCCACGCTGGCGGTAGGGCTCCAGCAAATAAACCTTATCAGTTGTATCGTCATCGAAGAAAAGCTGGGACGTGAACACGTAGCCGTTGACGCGGATCTTGAAATGAACATGGACGGCTCGTCCGGGATACCAGCCCGGATATATGGTGATAAATTTTGCCAGCCCATTGCCATCCGTTATTTGATAACCCCGGAGAAACTTTTTACCGACAGCGTTCTGTACATCCGAGTAGACTCCGAATGCGTCGCAATGCCAGATATCCACTTGAGCGTTTTCCAGCGGTACGCATCCATTTTGGTTTATTTGCGAAATCTGAAACGTCAATTCAATAGGCACGCCCGGTGAGACGGTGCCATCCGTCGGGTCGTTCCGAATATCTGATCGGTTGAGCATTTCATCCACGAAGAAAGGCCCCTCGGTCATCTCAGGCCTAACCACGCATGCCGGGAGTGGGTTTCCCACTGCCTGGCCCGGTGGCATAGGGGTTGTTGGGTAGTTGGTATTCGGCGGTCCAGAGGCGGCAAGGATTTCCCTTGCTGAAGGCGAACAAGCCACCAGGAGGGTGGCGGCTGATCCAATCCCCATTATTTTCAAAGCATCACGCCTGCTAAGGATCACCCCCAGAGGTTTATCGTCATCATCCATTGTTGTGCTCCTTATTAAAATTTATGCAAGTGTACGACCTGGAATTAATAACGAGGTGAAAAAACTATGTGCAACCTTTTGAATGAGTTACCAATATTCCGCCATAAGTTCCGATGCCCACACTGGCTGGCGGATTTCTTCCCTGGGAAGGAACTCCCGTAACACAGGTTTGATGTCGAGGATGGGAGTTCCATCGACTGCATCCAATCCCTGGACCTGGATCTGACGCCCGTGTCGCTTCAGGAATTTGACAATGGTTGCCCCAAGCCTGTTGGGTCTGTTCTTGCCACGTTGGCTTAATATCCCCACTTTAGGCCATTCGGTGTTGTTGCGCGGGTGCCTTGAGCCTGCTTCTATTTTTTCATCTGGCACGAGGTGGAAGTAATAGATGATTTCAAGATGGGAAAAGCTCTCGATCTCGTTTAGCGCTTCTTCAGGCATGGCTTGGTCCAGGGTGATGGTCGAAATCACACTGCCCCAGTGGTCATCTTCGACTGTTGTCCTGTTGTTTTTTACGAATGCGATTGGAACCAGATAGAACATATCAAACTTTCCTGAGGAGGTTTCCGGTCTTGATCTCACCTGCCTGGATGACCTTGGCGTACACCCCGCGCAGGCGCATTGACCTACCATCGGCCGTGCTGACGAATTTCAGTGCGTCGGTGCCAAAGCGTTCTGAGAATTTATTGCAACCGGTGTGAGGTCTGGCGGTGATTTCCAAGACAGCCGTATCAATGGTGAGACGTGTTCCAGGCGGGAGGTTTTCTTCACTGAGGTCCAAATCCACATAGAGTTGGTCTCCAGCCAATGCCCATCGTTCTTTGGCTTGAGCGATGACATCGATAAATCGTGAGTTCATCAACGTGATCTGTGCATCTGGGAACGCCGTTCCGTCAGCTGATTTGTTGCTTCCGCGAGCCTTCCAATTATCGCCTACTAAACCCAGATCAACATCCAAAAGCCCTGAAACTATAATTTCCCGCTCGTCCACATTTGCCCTGCGGACAATGAGCTCCAATTTACCCACGTCCAGCGGGGATAGTTTTATGTGGGGAAGTGCTTCATTGAGCTTTTCCTTTGAGATATGATTCATTCTATTTCTCCTCATTAATTGCCATTGAAACGAGAATGCAGATTATAAGCGTGAAAATCCTTCAATAAAAAACGTCTCCGTGTAAAGTACGAAGACGTTTTCGTGTCTTGAACTGGAAAGCCTCTTGTAAAAACTCCCGCCTTATCTGACGTTGAAAAGAAACACAGTCGACCATGCGCTCCAATTTCCGGCTGCGTCTTTCGCCCGCACCCGCCAGTAAAATGTCCTGCCGATCAGCGGTTTTGATTGGATGAATGCCCTGGTCGTTATTGCTGAAAACTCGGGGCTGGAAAAGTCGGAGTTGTTATCAATGTCGATCTGATATCGAACCGCACCCGTGACCGTTGACCAATCAAAATTTGGCTTTGAAGGCGTGGATGAATTGTGCTTGGGAGTTTTCGGCTTGGGGGTAGCAGGGGGTGTGGCGTCCAATGTAAAGAAGTAAGGCGTGCTGAATTTTCCGGGGTTAAGGTCAGTGTTATATGCGCGGACTTTCATGTAATAACCACCGTCGGAGAGTGGCGATTGCGTTATGAGATTGGTGCTGGTAACCGTTTGGGTTAGGACGATTTTTGAAAAACCGCTATCACGCGCAATAGTCACCTCATATGCCTTGGCGTTTGCAACAGTTGACCAGGTTGGGGGAGAAAAGGCGTTGTTGGTCAGTGCGCCCTGGATGGCTGTGATGGCTGGTGCGGCAAAATCCACGGTGGTTTTTGCCAGTGAAAAACTTTCTCCTTGGGTATATCCATTATTACCCAGCGGGTTTCCTGCTCGATCGGTGATGCTTCCATTATCGAAGAGGTCGAGCCGGAACGCGCCGGACCCTGCGCCAGTTCGAACCGTGAGCCAATAGAATGGGTCTGCGTTTTGCAATGAAACGACAGAGGAGAGAATCACATTCGATCCGGAGATCGTGAAGTCCGTTGGTTCGACACCAACCACAGGCTCGGAGAATGTAACGATGAAATCAGCCGTGGGGTTGATCGTCGGGTTGTTTCCAGCACGGATGATGGATGTCACCAAGGGAGGCTTGCGGTCAATGGTAATTGACTCGCCCGTATAACTACCGTTCCCAGTGCCACTACCACCCAGTGTAATACCCGACGCGTTATGAATGCTGTCGTCGTCCAATAGGTCGAGCCTCATATCACCATCTACTCCCCCGGTGGTGACGTTCACAATAAAAAATGGATTTAGATTTTGTATGTTCGCGATCGAGCCATTAAGCAGGGTGAAATCACCCGCATCCACGCCATCCACGATTTCTGAAAATGTCACAATAAAGGCAGCATTAGAGGCATTGGTCGGGTTGGCGCTGGCACGAATAATCGAGGTAACAATGGGTGTTTCGATTGCGATATTGTAAATTCCACCCATTAATGTCCCGTTCCCGCTACCAACCCCGCCCAGTGGATTTCCGATGGCATCGAGGATGCTGTCGTTATCGATCAAGTCAAGGCGGAGGCTATCGCGCCCGGGTTGTATCGCGGCTGATACGATATATTGACTGCCGCTCCCGGAAAAATTTGTGATCGCAGCACCGTTCATTGTGAAGAGGAAGAAATCGCCTCCATCCAAGCCGGTGACTGGCTCTGAAAAATTGATGGTGAAATCCACGCTGGGAGAATCTGCCTGCCGCGATGGGATGATGGAGGTGACTGTTGGAGCCGCACGGTCGACTATGTAAGACTCGCCCGAGCTGAAGCCGGTCTGAGTTGTGTTTCCTGCCTTGTCGAGTATTGAGTCGTTATCCATGAAATCCAGGCGAAGGTCATCAGTTCCATTTCCTGTCGCCACGGTAATTGTGTAATTTGCCCCAGTGCCGTTGATCCCAGTTATTGTCCCGCCATTGCTGGTGGAGAGGGTAAAGTCTGATAGGTCGACCCCTGACACGGCTTCGTTGAACGCCACGGCAAAATCTACAGAGGTGGCATTTGTCGGGTTGGGCGAAGCGCGTGAAATCGAAATGACGGATGGGGGCGTTTTGTCCACATCATAAGTGTCACCAACAAGGTTACCGTTTTCTGTGCCTTCCCAGCCCAGGGGAAGTCCGAGGCTTGTGACGATGGAGTCATTATCGGTGAGATCGATGCGGAGGGTTCCATCCCCGTTCCCTGTACTGGCCGAGACAATATAAGAATTTCCTGAGCCGCTCACGTCTGCAATCCCCGCGCCGGGTATATTCGTGTTGAGGGTAAAATCTGAATTGTCAACGCCAGTAACAGAGTCGGAGAATGTGACTTGATATCTGACCAATCCAGAGTTTGTTGGGGATGGGTCGAGGCGGGTGATGGATGTTACAGATGCTGCCTTTGCTCCGATGACATATTCATCGACAAGAATTCCTGTTCGAGAAAACATCCGGAAGCGCATGTAAAGGCTGGATGCTTCCACACGCATGGCTCCAAAATCTTTATTGAAACGAACCAGGCTTTGGGGCAGGATATTTTGAAAATTGTAAAGTTCGCCGCCGCCGACTCCGTTCACGAAATAGGGCAACCCGTCGATGAGAAGCCGCTCGTAAACATGATCATGCCCCGTGAGCACAACGTCTGCGCCCCATTCTTTGAAGGGCCAGCGCATGTATTCTGTCGAGCCGTGGCGGCCCGAGGAATATGGAGCATGGTGGAGAACGACGACGTTGTATATTGATGTGGATGCTGCAAGCCCTTTGCGCAGCCAAATGCCTTGCTGTGAATCCGGGCTGATGCCGTCCGGTTCATTGCGGTCACTGTCGAGCATGAAGAAGTGGACGGGTCCTTTCACAAAGTCGTAATAGTTCCAAACATTTCTCCGCCCGAAGAAGTCGAGGTAGGGGACCGTTCCGTTTGCGCTCCAATCGTGATTGCCCAGGGAGGGATAGAATCGCATGGTGGGTGAGCCTGCCCCGTATTTGCCCGTGTATTCGTAAATGTATTCGTGAAAATATTGCCCGATATTATCGTCGATGGTGGCTGCAGCACCATCGGGATAATTGTTGTCACCGACTGTGACGATGAAATCCGGATTCCAGCCTTTTATGAGGTTCGAAACATCTGCAAGAGGCTGCCCAGCCAGACCAAAATCGCCGATGACGGCAAAACTGATACGGTCGCTCTGGGCATGTGCATCATGAAGATTTGTGCTTGCAGCTATGGCGATAAAGATCGCAAGGCTTGATAAGAACTTTGATGCTGTAGATTTCATGGCGTTTCCTGTTCTCGAGTTCGTACATAATCATTATAGGTAATGGTTTGGCATTTCCCTTGCCTGGAATGGATTTAATACGGATTCGTACATGAAGTAAAATTATTTATGATGAGACTTTGCTTTTTTGTAATTTTTTCCCTCCTGATAACTTCTTGTAACCTCCCCAGCCCGCAAGGGATGAACGCTAATCCGATTTCAACAGCTGCATCGACATCTACGCTTGCTCCGGCTTCCCAGGTTGTGCCCGCAACCTCCACAATAACGCTTTTGGCGCCAACAGAGACCCCCATCCCTTGCGACCCATACACGGCGGATTATTGCATTACATCAGGGATGTTCGTTTTTTCGAGACCGATTTTGCCGCCCGGCAACGATTCGATCGATCTATCGTATCCTTATGCGTCCACCCAAAAAGGAAAACGCGATGCGCATCATGGGGTTGAATTTCAAAATGCGTTCGGCGCGGAGGTTCATGCTGCTGGTGATGGAGAGGTCGTTTTCGCGGATTCTGACTCTGCTGTCAAATTCAGCCCCTGGAATAATTTTTACGGAAATGTGGTTGTCATCCGCCATCCCGGTGAGGTGTTCACCCTGTATGCGCACCTGTCGAATATTCTTGTGGTGCCCGGTGAACAGGTCCGAGTAGGGGATGTAATTGGGAATGTGGGAATGTCAGGCGGGGCAACGGGTCCGCATCTACACTTTGAGGTCCGCAAGGGAGGGGACTACACCGCTTATTTTTCGACTCAAAACCCCGAGTTGTGGCTCAAGCCACAGGACGGGTGCGGTGCGATTTCGATCACTTTGAGCAGGGAGGGTGCTCAAAATTACGAGCAGCCAATCGTCATCAAACATTTGGCGGAGGGGAGCGATGTTGCGCTTTTCACTTACTATATTGAATCGTATGCAAAGGGGTTCGAACACAATGCAGAAGACGCCGTGTTGAACAGCCTGCCCGCTGGCATATACAAGATCGCTTTGAACGATACTACAGGGTTGAAGGAGCGACTTGTCATGGTGGAGGCTGGAAAACTGACAGAGGTTGTGTTCATGATTAAATAAAAACAGCATTCGCAGGCATCCACGAATGCTGTTTTCAGATGTCTTGTTTACACTACAACGCTGGGGACCATCAAGAAGTACACCAAAAGCCCTGCGATCAAGGCGATCAGGCCGAAGATCGAGAAGACCATACGCATGTTGCTTTCTGCGCCGAGGAGGGAGGACCAGGCGACAAATGCCAGCCCGAGAGCCATGACCAGCATTACCATTTGTAATTGGTCACCGCGCTCGTCCCACTGCGAGGCGAGGTCGAAGTTTGTGTCAGACTCATCCCACAAAGCGGTCGCGTCGGCATACATTTCATTGTAGTATTCGTCGTCCCAGACCCCTTGATTCCTCTCGGAGGCGGCAGTAAGCGCTTCTGAAAAGTTTTCCTCGTAATATGAGGCGATCTCGGGCCGTTCATCCACATTCAAATACCAGTTGTCGAAATAGTTGTAATCCTGCGTGATGTCCTGATTTGCTCGCAGGTATTCCGCGTTGCCGTCGTTCAACTGTTGCATGCCGAGGATTTCATACTTGTTTTGTTCTGAATCGGACATGGCTCCCTGGTAACTTGCGAATGCAGTCAGTACGCTAAGAACGGCGATCATTGTCCCCAAAAAGATCTCGCTCGTGAAGAGTTTTTTCATTTGTTTTCTCCTGATTTGGTTGTGATAACCACGTAATTATATGGATAGTCCTTCAGTTTGATGCTTACAAATTTGTTATAACAACAAATGACCCTGGAACCGAAAATCCTTAAGTTCCAGGGTCGTTCTCTAAAAATTGAATATTTAAGTTTATTACTCTTCGAGAGTACTGATGTCTCCTTCAGGCAGACCCTGCGCCCTTGCCTTCAACACGCGGCGCATGATCTTACCAGAGCGGGTCTTGGGCAGCTTGTCAAGGAATTTGACTTCCTCCGGGCGGGCAATGGGACCCATATGCTTGGAAACGTGCTGGCGCAATTCCTCCGAAAGTTCAGGCGAAGGCGCGAACCCGGCGCGCAAAAGCACGAAGGTATAGATCGCCTGACCTTTGACGTCGTGCGGTAAGCCGATGGCAGCCGCTTCGGCAACAGCCGGGTGACTGACCAATGCTGATTCGACCTCGGCCGTACCCAGGCGGTGACCTGAAACCTTGATGACATCGTCCACGCGCCCGATGATCCAGTAATAACCGTCCGAGTCGCGTTTGGCAGAGTCGCCGGTTGTGTAGCGGCCTGGATATTTGCTCCAGTATTGATTCACATAACGCTCATCGTCGCCGTAAATAGTGCGCAGCATTGAGGGCCACGGGCGCAGCAAGGTCAGGTAGCCTTCGGTGTTGTCGGCAACCGGGTTGCCCTGCTCATCCACGATCTCGGCCTTCTGGCCGAAGAATGGGCGGGTTCCGGAGCCTGGCTTGAGCGGAACAACCGGGGTGGGTGTGATCATGAATGCACCGGTTTCCGTCTGCCACCAAGTATCGATGATGGGGCATTTCTCCTTGCCGATGACTCGGTGGTACCACTTCCAAGCCTCGGGGTTGATGGGCTCACCGACGGAACCAAGCAGGCGCAGGGATGAAAGGTCGTGTTTGTTTGGCCAGGATTCGCCAAAGCGCATCAGGCCACGGATCGCGGTCGGGGCGGTGTAGAAGATGGTGATGCCGTAGCGTTCGATGCACTGCCACCAACGGTTCGGATATGGGAAGGATGGTCCGCCCTCAAAGAGGAAGGAGGTCACCCCGTTGATCATGGGACCATAAACGAGGTAGGAATGACCCGTGATCCAGCCGGGGTCGGCAGTACACCACCAACGGTCCATGTCGTTGACATCGAAGGCATATTTCAATGTGGCGTAAGTTCCTACCATGTAGCCACCGTGAGTATGCAGGATCGCCTTCGGTTTGCCGGTCGAGCCGGAGGTGTAGAGGATAAAGAGCGGATCTTCCGCATCCATTTCTTCGGTGGCGCATTTTCCGTTTGCGATGGGCAGCACGCACAGGTCGTGATACCAGTGATCGCGCCCTGCTTCCATCGTGACACCGTTATTGACGCGCTTGACGACGATGACATTCTCAACTGTTGGGCATTTCTTGAGCGCCTCGTCGACGATGGCTTTCAGTTCCACCACTTTTCCGTTCTGGTAGGAGCCGTCGCAGGTGATGACCAGTTTTGAGCGGCTGTCTTCAATGCGTCCTTGAAGTGAGTCGACCGAGAATCCGCCGAACACCACCGAGTGGATCGCGCCGATCTTGGCGCATGCCAGCATTGCAAAGACGATCTCAGGTACGCGGCCCATGTAAATGGTCACGCGGTCGCCTTTGGAAACACCCATGGCTTTGATGATGTTCGCCATGCGTGAGACTTCGCGGTTCATGGCAAAGTAGGAGAAGGTGCGTTCCAGCTTTCCGTCTTCCGATTCCCAGATGAGGGCAAGCTGGTTTTTGCGATGGGTCTTTAAATGGCGGTCCACAGCATTATGAACAATGTTCGTTCGTGCCCCGACAAACCATTTGTAGAACGGCGCTTTGGAGTCATCGAGAACCTTGTCCCACTTTTTGTACCACTCCAGTTCGGAGGCTTCCGACGCCCAGAAACCCTCGAGATCCTTATCGGCTTTTTCTGCAAGCGCTTCCCAATCCTTCAGGCGCGCCTGTGCTACGACTTGCTCAGATGGATAATAGACTTCGCCTTCCATTTCCTTCTTCTTTGCCATGCCAGCCTCCAAAAGTAAGAGTATATATTGGCGGATATTTTAATCCGCTTTAAGAAAATTGCGTAAGTTTTCAGCCGTTTGCGGCAAGGTCGTTCTTCATTTCCTGCCAGGCCTGCCGGGCTTCCGTGACAGACCCCTCATCCTCGATGGTGGTGATATCGCCGGGGTCTTTATCGAGGGTGACCGCTTTCAGTACGCGCCTCATGATCTTGCCGGAGCGGGTCTTGGGCAGCATGTTGACGAAGTTCAACTCGCCGATGACTGCCACAGGTCCCAGTTCGTGACGGACCGTTTCGAGCAATTCTTTTTTCAATTCAGGGGATGCCTTGAACCCGTTCTTCAACAGGACAAAGGCTGAGATGACCTCGCCGCGGATCTCATCGGGTCTGCCGATGACACCGGATTCAGCCACTGCCGAATGCTTGAGAAATGCCGTCTCAACTTCGATGGTGCCAATGCGGTGCCCGGCGATCTTTATTATCTCATCCGCACGGCCTGCGAACCAGACATAACCATCCTCATCCATATGCGCCGAATCACCGGTGTAGTAAACGTTGGGGATTTTGTTCCAATAGTCATTGCCGTATCGTTCCGGCTCGCCCCACAATGCAGGGGTCAGCCCCGGGAAGGGACGTTTTATGACCATGATCCCTTTTTCGTTCGGGGCACAATATTCGCCTTCAATGGTCATGATCGCCACCTCGATGCCTGGGAGGGGGATGGTAGCCGAGCCGGGTTTGATAGGCAGCATACCCAATCCATACGGATTCCCGAACACAGGACCGCCTGTTTCTGTCTGCCACATGTGATCGATGACAGGGATGCGATTCTTGAGGATTTTGTTTTGAAGCCAATCCCAGGCAGGCGCGTTCAATACCTCACCGGCGCAGAAGATGCGCTCAAGCCTGTCGTGGTTCACCTGATTGAGCGGCTCATCCCCGTACCGCATTAACAGCCTGACCGCTGTTGGCGAGGTGAAGACGCCGCTAACGGAAAATTCCTCAATGGCGACTTTCCAATTCGATTCGGAATTGGGGAAATCCAATGCGCCTTCGAACGCCAAAGTCGTACAACCGATGATCAGCGGGGCGTAGACAATGTATGAATGCCCCACGATCCAGCCAATATCAGATGTTGCCCACCAGACGTCTTCGGGTTTGAGACCAAAAACCCAGCGCGCCATGCTTGCAATGTGGACCTGGTATCCGCCGTGGGTATGGATGGCCAGTTTCGGCTTTGCCGTGGTGCCAGAAGTAGCCAGAATGAATGCAGGCTCATTCGCTTCCATTGGGACGCAATCACCAGTGTAGCCGTTCATCCGCCCCATGAATTCGTCCCAGCTTATGTCGCGCGGATTTTTCATGGGTACATCCTGCGAACCACGCTTGAGGACGACAACATGCTCGACGGAGGTTTCCACCTGCTCCAATGCGCCATCCACGATTGTTTTGAGGTCTACATCTTTGCCCTTTCTGTAGGTGATGTCGGTTGTAAAGACTAATCGAGATCCGCTGGCTTGAATGCGATCGCCCAGGGCTTTTTCACCGAACCCGGCGAATACGACAGAATGGATCGCTCCGATACGGACGATGGCAAGCATCAACATGATCGCTTCAGGGCAGGTCGGCATATAAACCGTGATACGGTCACCTTTTGCGATCCCCATACCTCTCAGGGCTGCAGCAATTTTTTCGACATCATGTAATAGTTTGGCGTATGTAAAGAGGCGCCTCTCCCCGCGTTCATTCATGTAGATCAAGGCTGTGTGACCGCCCCAACCCTGATTGACATGAATATCCAGTGCATTATATGCAAGATTGGTTTGACCGCCGGTGAACCAGCGGAATGTCGGATAATTCCATTCGAAAACTTTGTCCCAGATTTGGAACCAGTGCAGCTGCTTGGCTGCGTTCTCCCAGAACCCTTCCGGGTTCATTCTGCCATCCTGCACCCAGCGACTTACGATTGGACTGATGAGGTTCATGGTCGCTCCTTATGAAAAGAGAAAGGTCGGAGGAGAAATCCGCCTTTAACTGAAGATTCCCATAAGGCGGAACGGACCCGCTCCGCCTTATAGTTTGGTTTGATCAAAACTGGCTGGGAGGATTACATCTCGTCCTTGACAGCCACCGTCCCGCCGGAGATCGAACCGGTTTCGATATCTATATGATTGGTTTCAGGCAATTTCCATACACCGATCACGAAACAGATGGCGGCAATTACCATCGGGTACCACAACCCGGCATAGTTATTGCCAGTCTTTTGGATCATGGAGAGACCGATGATCGGAACGAGGCCGCCGAACACGCCGTTGCCAATGTGATAAGGCAGGGACATTGATGTATAGCGGATCTTGGTGGGGAAAAGTTCCACAAGGAAGGCTGCAATCGGTCCATAGACGAGCGTCACATAAAGTACCTGGATGAGTACCAGGACGCCAAGCATGAAGGGGCTGTAACCCGGGTTGGCAGTGTTGACTGCATCCGCCGCCGAATTGAAATTGATATAAGGCGCGAACTTTTCCATCGTTTGATAGATCGGCAGCCAGGTGAGTACTGCCAGGAGCATGCCAGCCATCATGAAGGGTTTTCGTCCGTATTTATCAGAGAGCGCGCCAACCACTACAAAGAACGGCGTTCCAACCAGGAGGGCGGCGCCTACGATGTAGTTCGAATCCACAAGGGTAACGCCGAAGATCTTCTGGAGATAGAACAGCGCATAGAATTGCCCGGTATACCAGACGACACCCTGACCCATTGTTGCACCGAAGAGAGCGAGGAGGACGAAGCTGAGGTTGTAGCGGTTGCCAAAGCTTTCGACGATCGGGTTCTTGGAGATCTGTTTCTTTTCCTTGAGCTTCACATATAGCGGGGATTCACGGAGCGAGTAGCGGATCCATAGGGAAAGACCGACGAGAATGATCGAGATCAGGAAGGGCACACGCCAACCAACTTCCTTGAAAGCATCTTCGCCCATGATGGTGCGTGTCGTGAGGATGACGCCGAGCGAAATGAACAGACCAAGGGTCGCTGTGATCTGGATCCAACTGGTCATGAAGCCGCGGCGGCCGTTGGGGGCATGTTCCGCGACATAGGTTGCAGCGCCGCCGTATTCGCCGCCGAGAGCAAGTCCCTGCAGGATGCGCAGCAGGATCAAAATAATACCTGCAGCAGGACCGATCGCATCGGCAGTGGGCAGCAGACCGACCGCAAAGGTACAGAGACCCATCAGCGTCATGGTCACCAGGAAGGTATACTTACGCCCGATCAGGTCGCCAACACGACCGAACACAATTGCGCCGAACGGGCGGACGATGAATCCGACTGCGAAAGCGGCTAGCCACGCGATCATATCGCCCAATGGCGTACCCGTCTGGTAAAACTTGCTCGAAATAACAGTTGCCAGACTGCCAAAGATATAGAAGTCGTACCATTCGATCATGGTACCGGCGGCCGAGGCAAAGATAATGCGGGGCAGTCCTTGTTCGCTCTGCTCTTTTTGAACAGGCGCAGAAGCAGTTGCTTGAGACATTGGCAGTTCTCCTTTGATGTGTGACAGTTGAATATTTGCCGCCTGAAAGCGGTTTACTAGGTGAGGAGGGTTATATGGGATCAGTCATCGGCACTCCTTTTGTAGTAGGGGATACTGTTACAAAAGGGGTGCGAACCGAACCAGTTGATAAGGAGAGGACTCTGCCGGACATTTGCTGCACCTCATACAAGATAAGAATCTCGGTCCGCTAGCCACAAAAATTTATTTCAGCAAATAACACATAGTTTGCAGATTTCGTTTCTGCAAAGTCAAAGCCGAATGTCACGGGTTTTTATGTCATCTGTCATAAATAGTGATATCCCCGAATCAAATCGGATATTCAGACTCTATTATTCTGAATTCGATAATTTCCCCGGATCAAACTCCGCTCAAGCTAGGTGCAGTTCGCTTCGCGCGGAATTTGCCTTTGAACAGGGCAGAGATGATTGGTCCTACCCCTTGGCGCGGATCAAAAGGACTGGGATATTCGAGTTGTGCACAACACGTTCGGCAATGCTGCCTAATAACCAGCGTGCTGCTCCGGTCCGCCCATGCGTGGACATGGCAATCAGATCTACCCCAAGCTCATCAGAAACTCCAAGAATGGTTTCTGCCACTGAACCTATTCGCATCAAGATCGAGACGCGGAACCCATCAGCCTTTAATCCTTCCTCCACTTTGGAGATGTATTCCTTGCTTTTATCCTGTTGTTCCTGAATCGCTGCTTCAGCGATGCCCGGATCCGAAAAGATGATGTCCATCGCCGGATTGGTTGCAACCGTCAACAGGATCAACTCTGCACCCTCGGAATAAGCCAGCGATTTGGCGTGGGGCAAAACCCCTTCCGCTACCTTCGAGCCATCCAATGGAACAAGTATCTTTCTATACATAGCTTCCTCCTGTGCAATTATTGTCCGAAACGCAAGCGTCGTATCAGGCGGTTAGAGAACTTTGCCTGTTTCATCAAACTTTGAACTTTCGATACGTCATACAAAACGCGTTTTTGGGTGTAAGTCATGTCATCTGTATTAATGAGGGCGTATGCGGCGCGGGGGTCTTCATCGCGAGGCTGCCCCACGCTCCCAGGGTTGATAAACATCCGGTCGGGAATCAGCTTGATGGTCGTATTGAGGCGCGGATATTCCTCCAGGATCCGGTATTCATCCCATACCTTCCGAAAGATAGCTGCAAAGTGGGTATGACCATGCAGACAGACTGGCGTTTTGCTAAGCTCCAAATTACTTTTGACAATGCTGGTATCTGTGATGTATTCCCAGACCGGGTCGTGTAGGCTGGCATGGACGATGGTGATTCCATGTTCCATGACAAGGGGTATGGCAGGTAATGCAGTCAGCCACTCCACGTTTTCTTTTTTGAGCCAGTGACGAGTCCAAAAAATGACCTCTTGGGCGTCCTTTGAAAAATCCCACATGGCGGTTTTTCCCACCACTCCCAGGTCATGATTGCCCGCCAAACAAACTGGGTGTAATTCTCTCAGTTGCTCTACACATTCGTTTGGCTGTGGACCATAACCCACCACGTCGCCCAGGCACCAGACTGTATCAAAACTACCGGCATCTTTCAACACCGCTTCAAGCGCGACGAAGTTCGCATGGATATCTGATACAACAAGAATGCGCATGGATACCTAAAATATTATAGCGTACGGAAAGAATGACGAAAGTAACTTTTTTGCAGATGACAGCAAGGCTATAATTTGAACATGCCCACTCTTTTTGACCGTCTCTTTCGCAAGGAGCAATCCACCTTGCACGGGATACTTGCTATTAAAGTTGGGGCTGTAGTCAATCAGCGCTACCGACTGGAGAGCGAGATTGGGCGTGGCGGCATGGGCATCATTTATAAGGCTCATGATTTAACTAAGAACCGGAAAGTCGCCTTCAAGGTCATCAATCCAGAAACTGCAAATGTACTTTCGCTGAATCAATTTACCCGGGAAGCGGATACTCTTTCCAAGCTCGACCATCCGCATATCGTTTCAGTGTACGATATTGGGTTTATCAACGAAGACCCGGCGTTGCCTTTTCTTGTAATGGAACTCTTGCCAGGAAAACCCCTTTCTGAAATTGGTGCATTGACTTATTCCCGTATTGTCTCGATCGCAATACAGATTTGTGAAGCATTGACATATATTCACAGTCAGGGCTTTGTGTATCGTGACATCAAACCGAATAATATCCTGCTCGAAAAACGCGGATTTGATTATTTTGTAAAGCTAATCGATTTTGGGCTAGCTCGCCCGCTAGGGGAGGCGTATCTGCCGAACGAGAGCAGCCTTGCCGGAACCGTGTTTTACCTCGCCCCTGAATTGATTGAAGGTCAGGTCGCTGATGTGCGGGCTGACCTATACGCGCTGGGTATCTTGCTGTATGAAATGATCGTCGGGCGTGTGCCGTTTTCGGATGTGGACGAAGCCACCATTCAACTCCAGCATCAGCAGCAGAAAGTATCACCGCCCAGCCAGTCTCGCCCAGGCGTGCCGAGGGAATTAGATGCACTTGTTGTACGACTGCTTGAGAAAAATCCACAAGACCGTCCTTCATCTGCAAATGAAGTGCTAGACGTACTGAATTCGCTATGCTTTGATAAAACGGCTCAAGGAAACTTGCCGCCCAATATTCCTGGCAGCACAGATGCTCAACCCATTATTCAATTGCTTGCGGAATATTCACTCGTTACTCTCATGAACAATGACCTGCCCCTTGCCTTGTCTGTTGCTACACATCTTTCGAAACAATTTTCAGATGGCGTTTGGGTTGTCAACTTGGAAGCAGTAAGTGAGCCTGCCGCTATTCCTCCAATGGTCTGTTCAATGTTTGGTGTAAAAGAGAATGAAAATCGTCCGCTTGCGGTCACACTCATCGAATTTCTGCGCGAGAAGAATCTTCTACTCCTTCTCGCGCATTGCGGGCACGTCTCTGGTGCGTGTGCTCAACTTGTATCTGCGATTACGGCTTCCTGCCTTGATGTGCGCATCTTGGCGGTAAGCCATAATCCATTAAATTTACCGAACGAAAAAGTTTATTCAAACCAGTCTAAGACCTTGTAATACATTCCCGCGAATGGCAAGAACCATGGATCGCCGTTGTACAATCCCATTGGCGCAGATGGAAAATCAAATTTTGCAAACGGGTGCTCATTAATATTTCTTTTAATCATCGCTTCAGCGACTGTTGCACCCAAGTACGTCGCCATCGCAACGCCGTGGCCCGCGTAACCTAGTGAGTAATAAACCCCATCCTGCTCGCCGACATGCGTCATCATATCGAATGCAAAATCGAGGGTGCCGCCCCACACATATTCCACTTTTGTATCTTTTAATTGCGGGTAGACCTTTATCATTTCCCTTCGCAAGATTTCACCGCTGCGCGCGATCGTGTTTTCATTTTCGGGGAAGAATGCTGCTCGTCCGCCAAAGATCATGCGGTTGTCCCATAAGCGGAAATAGTTCAGGTAATGCATCGAGTCGAAGATCATGCGGTTCTTTGGGCTGAGTTCATTTGCGAGTTCATCTGAAAGCCGTTCGGTTGCAATAATGAACGACCCGATCGGGATAATTTTCTTTTGCAGTTTCTTTGTAACTCCGCCTGTATACCCGGATGTCGCCACCAAAACGGATTCTGCTTCTACTCTGCCTCTTTCTGTTTGGATGACGAACCGGTTCTGACTCCTCTCGATCTTGGTGACCCGCGCTCGCGCGCAGAGTATTGCTCCCGCCCTGGCTGCCGCACCCGCCAACCCCGTTACATATTGAGCCGGGTTCAACCCGCCGCTAACCTCGTCCACCAGCGCGCCGCGATACACGTCTGTACCGATCTCGCTGCGTAAGTCCTTTGGCGAAACGAGCCGCACATTATGATTGAACTCCTTTGCCATAAAGTCCACTTCACCTTGCAGGGACTCGTAATGCTTTGGCTTATTCGCCGTTAACAAGTGACCATACCTTGCGAAGCCACAGTCGATATTCTCTTCTTTGACAATCTGCTCTACCAAGTTGACAGAGTCTAGTGAGCATTGGAATAACTCTTTTGCCTGTTCTTTCCCATAGCGTTGAATGGCGGTTTGCATGGCAACTTTCAGCCCGGTTAACGTCATGCCGCCATTACGGGAGCTGGCGCCCCAGCCGATCGTCTCTGCTTCGAGTACGACCACGCTCACTCCTTGCTTTGCCAATGTCCGCGCGGCGCTCAACCCCGTGTATCCGCCGCCAATGATCGCCACGTCAGCTTTGGAGGGGATGGGGGTAAGGTTATTGTCGTCGGGCATTTGGAC
>CAZYLM010000020.1:0-23177 GCA_964648645.1 uncultured Anaerolinea sp. | reverse complement strand
GGGGATTTTTCTTATAAAAAGTCTATCCATTGTTATTCTTTTTCTTACATTTGAAATCTACCATTGGCGCAATGATATTGGTAAAACAAAAGGAGATAACGATATGACCCTCTACATTCAACCCAATCCCTTCGGTTTCGCTCAGGGCAAACCCTTCCGCCGCATGATACGCCGGGTCGCATCCCAGTCCCAGCCGCGCGCTTTGAGCGTTAATGTCCGCGAAGAGGACGATGCGTACGTTCTGTCCGCCCTTGTGCCGGGCCTCAAAGCGGAAGACCTGAACATTCAAGTACTCGATAACATTGTCAGCATCAACGGCGAGTTCAAGGAGGAAGAGACCGCCTTCCTGATGAACGAGCTTCCACGGGGAGCCTTCCGCCGCAGCCTGCAGATGCCCTCCGAAATTGATTCTGATAAGGTCGATGCTCGCATTGCGGATGGAGTGCTGACGCTGATCCTGCCCAAGGCAGAATCTGCCAAGCCGAAGAAGATCCCGGTCGTGGTTCGTTAGGCGATATAAAAAGTTATTACCACAGAGCGCACAGCGAAATTCGTTCGCTGTGCGCTCTGTGGCTTTACAAAGGTCTTGGCAGTTTTGAAGTTATAATTCCGGGACTCTATGTTCCGGAGATTCCTTGTGCGTGTAAAACAAGTTTTTCTATTCTTACTTGCCGTATTGGTTTTGACCGCCTGTGGGGGAAATGACACACCCGAAGTTGCCGCCCCGACGGTTGTCCCGTCTCAGACTCCGCCCCCGTCTGCCACTCCTATTGCAACCTTATCCACGCCGTTGGCGTTGCTCGTCGTACCTGCGGATATGGACAAACCTACTTCCGATCTATATCAAAAAACGGTATATGACCTCGCGCTTGCTTCCGGGTTTCGCTTCCAGGTCCGGAATGCCATCACTCAGCAGGACCTGGCAGACCCGACTCTCAAAGTGGTGATCGCCCTACCACCCGACCCAGGCGTGTTGACGTACGCGCCGGCAGCGCCTGCAGTCCAGTTCCTGGCGGTGAATATTCCAAATATTCCAGCAGGTGGGAATGTTAGTGTACTTGCGCCGAGCAATGAAGTGGAATTACCTGCCTTTCTTGCCGGGTATACCCTTGCCATGTTGCTGGACGAATACCATTTGGGAATGTTGTACCCTGACGGCGATCAGAATGCCCTCGCAGCTCTCAATGCCTTCAACAACGGGATGCGTTATTACTGTGGTTTATGCGATGGTATTTATATCGACCCGATTGCATATCCCGCAGTCCTGGGAATTCCCCCAAACGAAGACCCGGGGAAGTATGGCGGGTATGCGAACGTTTTGATCAACGATAAAAAGGTAAATGGTCTGTATATCTATCCCTCCCTTGCGAGTGACGATTTTCTATCCTATGTGGGAACGCAGGGCGTTTATCTGATCGGGATTTCGCACCCCGAGCCGCGCCCTGGCGGGTGGGTGATGACGGTCACACCGGATACCATCAAAGCGATCCAAACCGCATGGCCCCAATTGATCGCAGGGCAGGGCGGGCAGAATGTTCAGTCTCCGCTGGGGATCGAAGATGTGGATACCGGAATCCTCTCCGAGGCAAAGCTCCGCCTGGTGCAGGAAACACTCGACGCATTGATCGCCGGGCGGATTCGAACTTCCAATCCCTAAACATTCACACGCAACAACTGTGCTGGACGCCTGCGCTCAACGAGCCAGTCGTAACGAGCAAGCCATGCCAGAGATTTGACAAGGAGCGCCATCGGGCTGATGGAAGAGGATATTATCTCATTCACCCCTGCGCGATGATATTCGAGCACATCCGGGTTCTTGATGTTCGAATACAACATGAGCAAAGCGCCATCGGTGGTGGAACGCAGGTCGCGGCATAAAGCAAGCAAATCTTTGTCCGGGCTGTCCAAATCAAGAAGGATCAACATGGGGGAAAGGGATTGGGAAGACGAGACCCCCTCCGCTGCCGAGTTTTTGCAGACGACATGGCAGTTCCTCTGTTCGAAAAGGGTCTTCAAAACATGTGTCATTTCGCCATCTATTGAGATGATCAGGACATAATACGGCGGAGTAGGCTTTTCATTGCTCATAAACACCTCTGTTTTTGGACAAACGCAAGATCCTCTTCCATTTGGTGATGATCGTAGTTAGTGGTCTATTACCGAATTTTGCATACGTCTTGCGTCTAATGTTTTTGTCGTGGAAAACCTGCCAAAAGGTCCGTGCCACGAACAAAGTAATAGGGTGTCACTCATGCAGACGGCCTGGAGGATTCCCAGGAATGCCTTCTTCATACCCTCAAATGCTAAGTAGTCGGTTGAGATAAATTTTATAAATATTTCCGTTCTGTCACGGTGACTTAAAGTAAGGTTGATAAATTTTAGGTTTTGGGTGAAATACTTAGCGCGAATGACGCAAATAGGGCGAATGACACGACAAGAAATTGATTTTTGTGAAATTCGCCTTTTTCGTGATTTTCGCATTCAGTAAGGTTTAAGACTTTGAGAAAGCTTTGCATCCCCCAAATCTCCTGCTTGACTTCTCTTCAGCCTGCGTGATAGACTATGCCTACCTTGAAAAAGGAATACTAAAGAAAGGAGCGCACTACCCAATGTTCATGAAGTTCTATGCCTCTCTCACAAACCCCAATTCAGCTTGTGATAGCCGTAGTGCGCCTATAAGTCGTTAGGATCTTTCTTTGAGCCTTACGACCACGGCGCGCCAAGCCCGTGGTCGTTTTCTTTTTAATCCGCAAAGCGGTCACGGAGCCCTCTTCTCTGTGACCGCTTTTTTATCGAACCAAGGAAATTAAACATCATGTTTTCCATGCAGACCCAATTATTTGAAGAAAAGGATGTCCGTTTCGGTCCTATCGACCACGAGACGCATCCTGACGTCGAATCGCGCTGGACATACGATACCGAATTCATGCGCCTGATGGAATTGGATTCCGTCCACCCGCTGTCACCGGTGATGGTGAAAAAGCAATATGAAGCCATCGAGAAGGAAATGGCGGAAGAACAGGATCTTTTCTATTTCACCATTCGCGCGCTGGAGGATGACCGCTTCATCGGTAAGGCGCTCATCGAATATGTGGATTGGTCCACTGGCAACGGCTACATACGCCTGGGAATTGGCGAACCGGAATTCCGCCGCAAAGGGTACGGATCGCAGGTGTTGAACTTGCTGCTAGGGTATGCCTTTGGCGAGTTGAACCTGATCCATGTGACGGCAGTCGTGCCAACCTACAACCAGGGCGCGCTGCGCTTGTTCCAGAAATTCGGTTTTGTGGAGGAATCACGCCGCCACAATGCACTGTATAGTGACGGAGAATTTTGGGATGTCATCGGCTTCGGTTTGTTGAACGCCGAATGGCGCGAATCCATCCAAGGTCGGGGATGAGGCGCTGCACTTCATCGCCTTTTCCCCGACGAAGGGAATCTTTATCATGGCTACGAATCAACTTATTGCTACAAATCTTAAACTGCGCCAGACAACCCGGGCAGACCTGCAAGCCGTGGCCGACCTGATCTATGCTGTTTGTGAAGCCGACGGTGATGTGACGGTTGCCACTTCGGTGACCGATCTTGCAAATGCCTGGAGTGGAAATAAATTCAACCCCGAAACGGACAGCCATGTGGTCGAGGCACCCGATGGGCGGCTCGTCGTGTACGGCGAATTTTATAACCACCATGAACATGCTGACCTTGGCGCAGATATATATGTTCACCCAGATTTCAAAGGGCAGGGGCTATTCCCAGCCACGCTGGATTGGATTGACGCTCGCGCCCGGGCAGAGATCGAACTTGCGGACCCCGTACTGCAGGTTTTCATCCGCAGTACGATGGATGGAAAGGATGTTGAAGCGCGGCAGGCACATGAAATGGCTGGTTATCAACCGGTCCGTTTTGCCTGGCGGATGGAGATCAAGCTCACAGAAGCGCCGCCCGAATCGGCTTTGCCAACAGGGATCGAACTTCGCCCTTTCGACCGGGAGTTACACGCGCGCCTCGTCCATGATGCCGAGAATGAGGCTTTCAACGAACATTGGGGCTTGCATGCCACACCGTTTGATGAGTGGTTCCACCGTAAACTGGATAAATCGGAGTTCGACCCAACCTTGTGGTTGATTGCCTGGGATGGCGACCAGATCGCCGGGTTTTCACAGAATCGATTCCGTATGGGTGTGGGTTGGGTTGGAACGCTTGGCGTTCGAAAGCCCTGGCGCAAGCTGGGCTTGGGCTTGTCCCTGCTTCAGCGGTCATTCCGTGAGTTTTATCAACGCGGCATGAAGACGGTCGGACTGGGGGTGGATGCTTCCAACGCCACCGGGGCGACCCGTCTTTACCAACGTGCCGGAATGAGTGTGGTGAGTGAGTTCATCACGTACGAAAAAGAGCTTCGCTCCGGGCGGAGCATCGAGCAAGATAAGAGGACAACATGAAAGAACAACTGGCAACACAAATTGAATTGCCTGAAGGGTTCACCGTTCGTGGTGCCACCCTGGCAGATGCCGGCGCCGCGACCGAAATGTTCAATATCTGGATGCGGCGCCTCACCGGGCAGGATGACCTCGCCGACCCGAACATTTTGCGCGAGGATTGGAAGACGCCTCAATTCGACCCCGGGCAGGATATCCGCCTCGTCTTTTCCCCAACGGGGCAACTGGTCGGCTACATTGAAGTGTGGACTATATCCAAACCACCTGTTCACCCCTGGATCTGGGGGCGGGTCCACCCGGACTTCGGCGGATTGGGGATCGGTACGGCTCTGATGGAGTGGGCAGTAGAGCACGCCAGCCGCGTACTCCTCGAGCTCCCCGTCGACTTGCGCTTTGCGCCCCGTACCGGCTCCTTGCGGGTGGCGGAGGGGTCAAAAAGGCTGTTCGAAGAGTGCGGTTTCAACCACATTCGCAGTTCGTACGAGATGCGCATCGAGATGAACCAAGCGCCTCCCGCCCCAATTTGGGATGAGCGTATCACCCTCAAAACAGGCAGCCACGAGGATATTCCCGCCATTTACCGCGCTTTCGAAGAATCGTTCCGTGACCATTTCGGTCATATCGAAGAACCGTTTGAAGAGGGTCTCGCCCGCTTCTCGCATTTCATGAAATCGGAGGGACAAGACCCCTCGATGTGGTTCCTTGCCATGGACGGGGAAGAGATCGCCGGAATCAGCCTGTGCCGCCCCGAAGGCTACTCCGAAAAGGACATGGGCTGGGTCAATATTTTGGGAGTTCGCCGGCCATGGCGTAAACGAGGGCTGGGGCTTGCTCTCCTTCAGCACAGTTTTGGCGAGTTTTTCCGGCGCGGTCAGCGAAAAGCCGGGCTGGGTGTGGATGCTGAAAACCTGACTGGCGCGTTGCGGCTGTACGAAAAAGCAGGCATGCAAGTTCACATGGTCTTCGATACCTACGAAAAAACGATTCGCGAAGGGCGTGAAATCAGTGTAGAATCACTGGCAGAATAAGACTTCCCGTAGTCAGGAGAGATCCATGCTTAACCTGCGTTGCCTTTACTGCCAGACCCCCTTTACCGTCGGGCGGGTGGAGATGCTTACTGCACTCATCACGATGGATGAGAAGAACCAGAACCATCATGATGCCCACTGCCCGCGATGCCGCCGGGCCAATTCCATATCCCGTCAGCGGATGGAACTTTTCTTCCCGAACTGGCGCGAAGCTGCCAAGCAGGCGGCTTCCATGCCGGCGGCTGAATCTGTGGCTGCCTCCGCCGCGGTGAAGACGGAGCCGATTCCGCGCTCTCTCAAGAGCGCTGTGGTGAAGACTGCTGCTTCCAAAAAGACATCGGCAGCAAACGCCAAAGTCTCCTCTTCAAAACGAAAACGCGCAACAAAGCCCTCCTCAGCAAAGAAAAACGCACCGGCTCCCAAGAGCGTTTCTTCAAAAGCAAAGAAACCTGCATCGAAACCCGGTACGAAGAAAAAGTAGGTTACGTTTCAATCAAGTGGCCCGCAGGCGAGTTGCATTGCCTGCGGGATTTTTTTGTCCCTAGGATGCAAATGAAAATAAAGGCGGTTTTTTTCGATTTTGGCGGTGTCATCCAACGCACCGAGTTTCAAGCTCCGCGCCAGCAACTGGCACAGCGCTTTGGCATGGAATATGAAGATATCGACAATATAGTTTTCAACAGCCCAACGGCGAGGCAGGCGACGGTTGGCGAGATCCCTGTGAAGAAGCATTGGGATGCCGTTGCCAAACGCTTGAAGGTGGGCAGGGAAGAGATCGCAACAGTGGAAAACGATTTCTTTGCCGGGGATGTGATCGACCATTCCATCGTCGAGTATTTACGCTCGTTACGACCACGCTTCAAGATGGGATTGATCAGCAATGCCTGGTCTGATATGCGCGGGTATCTTGTCCGAAAGAAGTTGGATGAGCTTTTCGATACGCTGACCATTTCCGCGGAAGTTGGGGTGGCAAAGCCTGAGGCGAAGATATACCGGATTGCGCTGGAGCAGGCCCAGGTCAGGGCGGGTGAGGCGGTTTTTGTCGACGATGTGCTGGCAAATATCGAAGCCAGCGCCGCGGTCGGGATGAAAGGTATCCAGTTCAAAGATCCGCAGAGCACCGTGAAGCAGCTGAAGCAGCTATTGAAAGAATAAAAAATGAAAACGAACCCTGAACTTTTTATCCGTGACCTTGGTGACGGATTGTTCTTACGGCGCGGCTCGGCGGCCGACGCCGATGCTCTGGCGGATATCAACAGCCGGATGCACAGCATGGACGGACCCGACAAGCCGGATAAAGAGGTCGCGGCGTGGATCCGCGATCTGATTACCAAGCCGCATCCAACACTATCCCCGGGTGATTTCACCATTGTGGAGGAAGCATCAACCGGAAAAATCGTGTCGACGCTGTGCCTTATTCCGCAAACATGGTCCTTTGATGGTATTGAATTTGGTGTCGGGCGGCCCGAGCTGGTTTGTACATTGCCTGAATTCCGCAGGCGTGGACTCATCCGCGCGCAAATGGAGGAGGTCCATAAATGGAGCCGGGAACGCGGGCATCTGGCGCAGGTCATCACTGGAATCCCAAATTACTATCGGCAGTTCGGCTATGAAATGACGTTGAACCTTTCCGGCGCGCGTCGTGGCTTTGAACTGCACGTACCGGCTTTGAAAGATGGCGAGACTGAGCCGTTCATTATCCGCCCGGCAGTGGGGCAGGATGTTGATTTCATTTTAAAGACCTACGAATCACATGAAGGCCGGCATTCGATTTCATGCAAACGAACTTCGGAGATCTTTCAGTATGAGATATCGGGCAAAGATGCCTTGAATCTGAGCCGCTATGAGTTTATGGTGATTGAAGATGGGGGCGGAAAACGACTCGGCTTCTTTGAACATTCATATAAGTTGTGGTTCGGTGGAATCGCCTGTGTGTACTTTGCTCTTTCCGAGGGAGTATCCTGGTTGGCGGTATCCCCGAGTGTGGTGCGCTACTTGTGGAAGAAAGGTGCTGAGTCTGCCGAACGTCAGGGAGAGACATGCACGACCTTCAGCTTTAACCTTGGCGGGCAGCATCCCGTTTATGAAGTGTTGGAAGACAGCCTGCCTGCTTTGAGGAAGCCATATGCATATTACGTGCGAGTGCCGGATGTGCCCGGGTTCTTGAGCCATATCAGACTGGCATTAGAGAAGCGCCTGGCAGAATCAGTGGCGGTTGGGCTTGACGGCGAACTACGCGTAGGTTCTTACAACGAAGGTTTCCGCATGGTCTTTGTGGGTGGGAAGATAACGTTGATCGAGGCTTTGAAACACAACACAGAACAAGATGTGGATGTCGCCTTCCCTGAATTGACTTTCCTGCATATTCTCTTTGGTCATCGCAGTCTGGATGATCTGCGCCATGCTTATGCAGATTGTTATGTGCAGAGCCCAAAGGCGCGGGTCGTATTGAATGCAATGTTCCCCAAAAGAGATTCTTTCGTTCAGGCAGTGTCCTGATATGTTTCGTCTCGAAGCCTCCAGCGAAAAAATCATCCCGTACAAGAGTGCAAATAGGTTAATTGACGCATTATCAGTTTACCAAGTATAATTTTGTCCGCTCCCTTATTCCATATGGGATTTCGAGGATTTATGGCGCTTCGCGGTAATCTACGAGACTTTACGATCACCCAACTCTTGAACCTCATTAACCTTGCCAGCAAGACGGGGACGCTGGTGATCGATGGGGTATCGGAACAGGCACAGGTATCGTTCCGCGAGGGAAAACTTGCATACGCCCGAATTGGCAAGGAGGACGGGACCCTTGCCTCTGTTCTTTATAAATCGAATAAGATCAACGCCAACCAATACAAGGCGATTATCGAGAGAGCCGGGCAGATGTCGGATAAAGAACTGGGGTTGTTGTTGATCAACGCGGGCTATGTTTCGCGTGAAGACATCCTCCTGAATTTGCAGGCATATTTTACCGACCAGGTGCGGCGGTTGTTTACATGGGTCGAGGGCATCTTCCGTTTCGAGAACGAAATGCTTCCACCTGAAGACCGCATCAATGTGCGGCTTGACCTGGAAAATATCATCATCGAAGGTTCGCGGCAGTTGCGCGAGTTGGAGCAATTGCAGGATGAGATCCCCAGCCTAGATATGGCGCTGAAGTTCACCGAACGACCCCTGACCAACGTCAACCTGAGTGTGGATGAATGGAAGGTGGTCAAGTTCGTTGACCCGAAAAATTCCATGCGGCTGATCGCCCGGACGAATAAACTTTCCGAAGTGGAGATCCGGCGCATTGTTTATGGTCTGCTGCAGGCGGGCCTGGTGGAATTGGTGCGTCCTGCTGATGCGCCCATGCCGCAGGCAGCCAAGCCGCTGGCTCCGCAAGAGATCGAAGACAAGAAGACATTGGTCAACAAATTGATCGGCCGTATCCGTTCATTGTAGTTATCGAGGCCGAAAGGATAGGAATTATGCAAACGGTCAAAATGGTGGTCACAGGTCCATTCAGCGCTGGCAAGACGCAATTCATCCAATCTGTCAGCGAGATTGATGTTGTTGCCACGGAACGAAAAATATCGTCCGATGACGAACGTGCGGTGAAGAACGCCACCACCGTGGCGATGGATTTCGGGCGCATCACCGTGGACCAGGACCTGGTCCTCTACCTGTTCGGCACGCCTGGACAGAAACGCTTCGACTTCATGTGGGAGATCCTCTCCGAAGGGATGCTTGGGTTCATTGTGATGGTGGACAGCACCCGCCCTGAGACATTCCGTGAAGCGCGTTCGATCCTTGAAACATTCCGCGCGTATGCGCCCACTCCGTTCGTGGTTGCCGCCAATAAGCAGGATATGGAGGATGCCTGGGATCTTGAGGATATGGGTCATGCTCTGCGGCTCGATAAACATACGAAACTTCTGCCCTGCGTTGCGACGGAAAAGGCTTCTGTTAAAACTGTTCTGCTCGAACTGCTTTACAGCATTTTGAGCGATATGGACGGAAAATAACGGGCAGGTGATGTTCAACTGTGTCTTCCATTACGACTGATCAAGGAATCGTTCATTACGAGGTGTACGGAAGGGGGAAGCCTGTAATTCTTTTGCATGGGTACCAGGGCTCATGGGGGTTATGGGAGGATACGATGTCTTTCCTGGGCGCTTTTTACCGTACCTATGCTCTCGATTTTTGGGGATTCGGTGAATCGGGTACCAAACGTTCCACCTACGCTGTAAAGGATTTTGTCAGCCTTGTCTACCAATTCATGGAGCAATTGGGGATTGTCCGCGCGCCGCTGGTGGGGCACAGCATGGGTGGCACGGTCAGCCTGATGACCGCCATTCAACATCCCGACCGGGTGCAAAAGGTGGTGGTGATCGGTTCACCGATCGCAGGGTCTTCGCTCTATTTCTTCCCGCGGGTGTTCGGGTACCGCACCTTAGGCTGGCTGACATACCATAATCTTTGGATCTATAAAGGGTTCTATCGCATTCTCTCTCCTTTTTATTCGAAGGATAAGAATTGGGCAAAGATGATGGACAGGGATGTGTCGCAGGTCTCGTTGGAAGCTTTCTTTTCCAGTATCGGTTCCCTGCGCCGCACCGACCTGCGCCCAAGCCTGCATATGGTGCACTGCCCAGTCTTGGGAATGTACGGCGATAAGGATATCGTAGTCAACCCTAATCAATGGAAACCGCTTTTGGAAGGCGCAGAAAAAGCCCGCATCGACCGGTTCAATACGGCGGGGCATTTCATCATGTTGGATGAGCCGATTCAATTCAACCAGAAATTAAAATCCTTTCTCGATGAAGAAATGCAAACCCAATGAGCGCTGGTGTCTTTTATTACCCGCAAAAAATGGGAAAGATCATCCTATCAGGGTTGGAGGAAGTGGTTGGCAAAGGTGGATTGGATGCCCTCTTACAAATCGGCGCATTGGAGGAAGCAGCGCAAATTGCCCGCTCCGGTTCAGACGAGCGGACTTTTTCTTTTGAGGCGGTCAGCGGTCTCCAGCTGGCGTTGGAGAGGTTTTACGGTCCGCGCGGAGGACGGGGACTGGCGTTGAGGGCAGGGCGGGCATGCTTCAAATATGGATTGAAAGAATATGGGTCGATGCTGGGCATTACCGAGGTTGCCTTCCGATTGCTACCGTTATCTACAAAACTGCATACCGGGGCGCATACTTTCGCGGGTTTGTTCAACAAGCATACGGACCAGCGGGTGAGAGTGGAGGAAACTGATACAGCGGTTCTCTGGCATATCGATAGTTGCCCTTTGTGCTGGGAGCGGAGTTCGGATGAACAAGTCTGTCATTTGGCGGTCGGGTTGCTGCAGGAGGCGCTCTATTGGTTGAGTGGGGGGAAGGTTTTCAGCGTGGAGGAGTCTACCTGTCATGCCAGAGGTGATGAACGATGTACGATTGTCATCGAAAAAATACCCTTGACCTGATGATTTCCCTTCTCACATGTGGTGAGAAATATATCGTTATCCTGAATGGCGCGCCTTTGGCGCGCTTTGATTTATAATTCCCACCATGCTCAAGATCATCATGAACGCGCCAAATATCATTATGCCATTTTGCGAGACGGCGCGTGAACTCCGGATTCAAAACACTCCCCTCTGGCTTCACCAAAGAAACCTGCTTGCGCCTTACGTCACCCGTGAGATTGAAGTCAAACACGGCGAACGCGTCAAACCTGTCCGTGAGCCGACCATTATGTACCGGGACAACCTTTTCTTTGACCAGGGCTTTCTACAGGCATTCATGACCGAAGCTTTGAAAAGGAAACGACCGGTTCGTGCGGCATTTCGGGCGGATGACCCAGCGTTTCGCGAGCATGCCTTTCCGCTGTCGACTTCGTATACGCCCGCCGGAAGTTTATACCTGGCGGACTTTTGGTACTACCCCAATGGCCCGGTAGCCGGCGCTGAGCCGTTGGTGATCGACATGCAGTCGCGGGAGATCGGGTACTATCATGTTCCAACGTACATGGCGGATCAAAGCGGGGATTTGATATTCCAGGTACCTTTGCGTTCGATGATCGCCATCGACTCGTGGGTGCACGTATTTATTGCCGACATGGTTTTCGGGCAATTTGCCCGCGGTGCGCGTTATGAGAAACGCGCGAACGAAGACCTTTTCTTCAAACTCAAGATTCTAGGAAAAGCCATTTTCGAGGGCCGCCAGGTTCTTGAATGCTCTGAGGTCGTGATTGTCGGCAAGAATTGCATCATCGACCCGAGTGCTGTCATCAAGGGACCTACGATCATCGGGGATAATGTCACCATCAATGCCGGAGCGGTGATCGATAACTGCCTGATCGGCAGCAACGTGAACGTCTCGCAAGATGTGCAGTTGATGCTTTCCGTGGTGGGGGATGGGGCTTTTCTGCCCTTCCGCACGGCTTTGTTCATGACAACCATTATGGAAAATACGATGGTGGCGCAGAACACCTGCCTGCAAATGTGTGTGGTTGGGCGGAATACCTTCATTGGCGCCGGTTCTACATTCACAGATTACAACCTGATCCCGATGCCGATCCGTGCCCGGGATGGGAATGGGAATTTGAGTATCTCCAACCGCCCTGTGCTTGGCGGGTGTGTGGGTCATAACTGCCGCATCGGTGCGGGTATGATCATCTACCCGGCGCGCACCATTGAGTCGGATGTGGTCCTGGCGGCATCCGCTGAACGGCGCGTGATCGATCGGGATATCACCTACGCCCAGAGCGACCATCATCATTGGAAACACGCTAACTTGCACCAAACCCCGTATCACCAAAGCCACCAAAAAGATGCCGAGTCTTGGTAGCCCCATCACAATACAATATGGATAGCTTCGCCTTCAT
Source organism: uncultured Anaerolinea sp. (assembly GCA_964648645.1). GTDB lineage: Bacteria > Chloroflexota > Anaerolineae > Anaerolineales > Villigracilaceae > Villigracilis. The sequence continues at coordinate 10,871 of CAZYLM010000020.1, read as the reverse complement.
CATCCATCCCATCGATCCCAAGCGAGACGTCAGCCGGAAATTCCCGTTCCTTGGAAAAGTCCTTTCGGAAGGGCAGATCGACTTCTTTTCCACCTTTTTCCCCCCCGTATACATCTCTGAAATAGAGGGAATCACCTCACAGGCGACCGGAAAACAGATTAAAGGCTGGTTCCTTGCATGTCCGTATACTCCGCGGCGCATGATGCAGTTGCCTGAGGGGGCGGTCTATCGTAAAATTATCCAGACAGGCCGCATGGCGGAACGCCTCGGCGCGAACATTCTCGGGCTGGGTGCGTTCACTTCGGTGGTGGGTGATGCAGGGGTGACCATCGCCAGGCAGTTGGATATCCCGGTCACCACCGGTGACTCATACACAGTGATGATGGCGGTGCAGGCAATCCGTGACGCCGCCAAGGTCATGGATATCGAGTTGAAGGATGCGACCGTTGCTGTTGTGGGTGCCACAGGTTCGATCGGGCGCGTCTGTGCTGAACTTCTGGCTGATGAGGCCGCCCGGACTTTGCTCATCGCCCGGGATGAGACAAAGCTTCGAGCACTGCGAGACAGGTTACAGTTCGGGAATGAGCCGGGTAAACCGGGCGGAGTGAGGAGCGAGCTTCTCATCAGCACGAAGATGGATGTGTTGAAGGATGCGCAATTGATCCTGACGGTCACGAGCGCGGTTCACGATGTTATCCATCCGGAACATTTACGCCCAGGCAGTGTGGTTTGCGATGTTGCCCGCCCCCGAGATGTTTCTGCAATGGTGGCGGCAGTGAGAGATGATATATTAGTGATTGACGGCGGTATGGTGGATGTGCCAGGCCCCGTGGATTTCCATTTTAACTTTGGTTTTCCCGAGGGCAAGGCATATGCCTGTATGGCAGAGACGATCGCCCTGGCGTTGGAGGGCAGGTTCGAAGATTACACGGTGGGGAAAGAGATCACGCTCGAACGCGTCCGGGAGATCACCGCGATCGCAGTCAGGCATGGATTCCGATTGAGCGGTTTTCGCTCATTCGAACGGGAAGTGACAGAGGAACAGATCGAAGCCGTCCGCCGAAATGCCCGGCGGGGGCAGAGTTAGAAAATCATGGTTGAAAGTATGCCGTTTGTTCGAAACGTCAGTAAATTACTTTGAGAAATTCGACATCCGGCAGGAGGCTTACATGGGAACTGCTCGCCTATTGGTAGTGGAAGACGATGGTGACATTGCCAACATGCTCAAAATCTATTTCACGGGTTTGCAATACGATGTGGATGTTGCAAACCGTGGTCGTGATGCGTTGGAAAAAACGCGTCAGGTCCTTCCGCACCTGATCGTGCTGGATATCATGCTCCCTGACATCGACGGGTATGAAGTCTGCCGCACATTGCGGACCAACACGCGCACCAGCCATATTCCGGTCATTTTCCTGACTCAAAAGGATGAACGCAGCGACAAGTTGCAGGGGTTGGAACTTGGTGCGGACGATTACATTACCAAGCCGTTTGATATCGAAGAATTAAAATTACGCGTACAAGGGGCGATTCGCCGTGCCGAGCGTGAAAGCCTTACCGATCCGCGTTCCGGGCTCCCCGCCGGGCGGTTGATCGAAGAACAACTGCGCCGCATTATTCGCGAAAAGTCCTGGGCATTGTTGGACCTGCGCATCAACAATTTCGAAGCCTTTAAGGATGTTTATGGGTTCGTAGCGGGTGACGATGTGCTGCGGTTCTCAGCCATGCTGATCGGCGAGGTGGTGGATGAAGTAGGCACGCCGAACGATTTCATCGGTCATGCCGGCGGTGACAACTACATCATTATCACCACGATCGAGGCGGCCCCACTCATCCGTCAGAAGATCAAGGACCGTTTCGCGGAAGAAGTGCAAAGCCACTATAACTTCATCGACCGCCAGCAGGGATTCATTCAGGCTCCTAAAGCCGACGGCGGTTTTGATAAGGTTGGTTTCATGACATTTTCGGCGGGGTTGGTATCGCCAGACATGCATTCCTTTGCCGATATCCGGGAGATCACCGAACTGGCAGCCGAAGCGCGCCGACAAGACCCCACGGCAGCTCCCGGTTCCTGAATCCAGGCGGGTGTTTAAATGTCTGTCGGTTTGGGCGTTGGAGTATTCATCGCCGGGCTTGCGGTTGTTACGCTTGCCCTGCTTGTATTGCGCCTGATGGCGCGCTCCCAATCGGCCCCTTCCGGCGAAGTTCTTTCCCCTCAAGCTCATACATCAGCAAATCTGACTAAAGAAGCGATCATTGTCATTCAACCCGGAGGCCGGGTGGAATATGCCAGCCCGCCTGCGCGTGACCTTTTCAGCTTGCGTGAAGGGGAGCCCCCCGACCTCGAGCGATTGACAAGGCACGTCCGCCCGGCAGATGACTTCCTTGACCTATGCATAACCCCCGGAATGAAGCGCCTTACGGTAGGCGGCAAGCCTGCGGAACTTTCTTCGTATGAAGTTCCCGGTGCTTACCCACGGATGTTAATCTCGGTGCGTGCAAGGGACGCATCGACCACGTTGGGAAACAACGGCAGTGAAGGCTCGGACGAGATTCTGCGCGTGGCGACTGAATTCAGTCAGGGTGTTGCCGCCAGCCTTGACCTTGAGTCGACAGTCCGTTCGATCCTTGAAAATGTGGGCAGACTTGTTCCCTCGGATGTGCTCGAACTGAAATTATGGAATCCGGAACGCCATACGCTCATTCCCTTCCGCTATCAGAATCCAGCTTCGACCCGAATTGTCACCGCAGCGTTATCCCGTTTTGGCGGGCTGACGGAACAACTAACAGAGCGGCAGGAACCGCTTGTCATCAATGATGCAGCCGCCATTCAGCAGTACATGACGGGCGGTGAGATGAATCCCATCCATTCGTATCTCGGGGTTCCGCTCCTGGCGGGCGGCGAGTTGGTCGGGGCATTGGAAGCGGGGCAATTGAGCAGCGGGGCATTCGGTCCGCATGATTTGAGCATCCTTCATTTGGTATCTGGTCAGGCGGCGGTAGCCATTCGCAATGCGAAGTTGCATGAGGAAGAACAAAAGCGTCGTGCTGAATTGGCTGGGCTGGCAAACCTCAACCAGGTTTTGGGATCCGTCCGTGAGGGGCAGGACGTGGTGGCTCAATTGGTCGAGAGCATTGCTCCGCTCTTTCAGGCAGAGATCATCGGATTCCTGCTATACGATGAGAACAAACACACCCTGGAAGGGAAAGTGCCTTTCCGCGGTTTGCCTGCTCATTTTGTCGAGATCTATCACTCAAACATTTCGCCGGAAAGCCCTGCAGAAAAGTTGCTCGAGAGCCAGCAGCCGATCATTACGACAAATGCAATGAGCGATGAATCATGGAAGACGCTCGGCTTGGGGAATATTGCGACCGCAGCCAGCCTTCGTGATGTAGCTTTGATGCCGCTTCTTTCTTCGGGACGGATGCTCGGTTTTCTTCAAGTGGGTCATCACTCCCGGGGTGTGATCGCCTTCAACCCGGAGGAGCTTCGCCTGCTGAGCATTGTTGCCAGTCAGGCGGCATCCATCATTGAAAACGTTTTGCTGGTACAGCAGGCGCGCGCCCGTACCCAGCGTGCCGATACCCTGCGGCGCATTGCCAGCCTGGCAGCTTCCTCTGCCACCCTCGATGAGATCATGAAATATTCGGTGCGCGACCTGGCGCGCCTGTTCAATGCCGATAGTGGGGGAGTCTTCCTATTAGATGAGACGCGCGGGATGCTGGTTCTGAACAAACCGTCCACGTATGGGTTGCCGCCAGAACTCAGTGACTCGTTCATCCAGATCTATTTCGATGACCCGCAATACCGTTTCACAGTCTCAGGAAGCAAACGCCCCTTCCTATCAGGAAACCTGAGTCTTGATCGGCGTATCCTTCCAGCGTACCGTCCTTTGGCTACAGCCCTTGCCATGGAATCCGCGATGGTGGTGCCATTGATCGCCCGTGATCGGAGTGTGGGCGAGTTACTGCTTGGTAGTAAAAAGGCGGATCATTTCAATTCATCTGATTTGCAGGCAGTATCCACGGCGGCGGGACAATTGGCAGCCGCAGTCGAATCTGCCAGCCTGCTTTCCCAAACCGACAGCAGTCTGCGTAGAAGGGTGGATCAACTCGAAATTATCACACGGGTGAACCGGGAGCTTGTTTCCTCGCTGGAAGTAAAACACCTGCTCAACATCTTGCGGGAAGAGGTCATCCGCATCTCTGGCGGGGATTGCTGTTCTGTGATCCTGGTCGAACAAACAACGTCATCCGAGCCTGGCATTCTTCTGAAGGTCGGTTGTGAACGCGCTTCGGTTGTCACTTCCGCCGAGTCGAATGTGATCCGAAATGGGGAGCCGGTTATCATCGATGATTTTGTGCAGAAAGCCATCCTCCCGCCGCATGACAATGCGCGCTCAGCGGCGCTCCTGCCGATCATTTTCCAAACGCGCACGTTGGGTTTGATCAGCGTTCATTCCACCCGTCTGGCGTTCTTTACACCGGAAACCGTCGAATTGCTACAGATGCTTGCCGTACAGGCGGGCATCGCGATCAATAATGCCAACCGATACCAGGTGGAAAAGCAACACAGCGAGTTGATGCGCCGCCGTGCAGAAACCCTGGTCCATCTGACAGATGTCAGTTACAACCTCGGTCACGACCAGCCGCTCGATCAGGCACTTCATATGATCGCCAGGGGTATACGAGATGCCACTCATTTTCGTGTGGTCTTGATCAGCATGGTCGAGCAGGAAACGGGGCAGCTACGCCGGATCACTTCGGTAGGGCTCGCACAAGAAGCTTGGAACGAACTCTCAGGACGCAAACAATCCCTCTCGAGTATTCAGCAGTTAATGCGGCCTGATTTTAAAGTAAGCCGCTCCTATTTCATCCCTGCCGACCAGACTCCTATCTTACCGCCGGATGTTCATCACCTTACATTAGATGTGTACGCACCGGCCGCTAAGAATACAAATGCCTGGGAACCTGAAGATTTACTTCTTGTGCCGCTTGAAGATCACGAAGGTAATTTGATCGGGTTAATCAGCCTCGATGACCCTTCCAATGAGTTGCGCCCGGACAAGGCAACCGTTGAAGCCGTGGAAGTTTTTTCCTCGCAGGCGGCGCTTGTAGTCGGTAATATGATGCGGCAGAATGACCTGAGGTTGAGGATCGATTCGCTGACGTCTGCATTCGAGCGTCAGCAGCGATTAATCGACATGGCGAAGGATGACCTCCCTGTCCTGTTACGCAAAGACCTCGAACAGACCATTGCCCTTCATAACCTCGATCGACGGGCTCAACGTGTCCGCGCGGGGTTGGCAATTACTGAATCAGTCAGCCGCCAATTGGAGGCTGGTTCGGCACTTTCCGCTCTAGGGCGCGAAACCCTCACACAACTGGGTATGTCCATTGCGATCATCGCTGAAAAGACCGCCGATGGCTCACGCCTCCTGCACGTGATGGGCAGCCTGCCTCGGTCCACTAATGTGGAGACGTTATACGGTCAGCGCAACCCATTGCGGACCTGCCTGCAAACAGGGCAGCCCATTCTTATTCCAAATCTCGACGAAGATGATGAGTGGCGCGACGCATCCTTGTTGACTTCCCTGCGCGCTAAAGGCGCGATCTGTCTACCCATATTGGTCGAAAACAAGCCTATTGCAGCCATGCTGGCGACAAGTCCGGAACCCATGCCCTACCTCACAGAGGAAGATCGGCAGGTGTATTCGCAGATATCCCAGCAGACTTCCGTCATCCTTCAGAACATTCACCTGCTCAACCAGACACGCCGCCGGTTGGATGAAGTCAACTTGCTGCTTGAATTCAGCCGTGGGCTTTCCGGCATGGATGCTGATTCAGTGTTGGATTCGCTCCTTGAAAGCGCACGCAGGGTACTTCCGCATGCTCATGCGGGGGTGGCGCTGCTTTGGAATTCGAATGACGAATGCCTTGTACCGCGCGCCGTTTCAGGATACGCCGACAACGACAGCATGATGAAGATCAACTATCGTATCGGCGAGGCGCTGCCGGGGAATGCCTTCATGAATCGGAAAGCACGCCGTGTGGATGAAGTCAACTTCCCACGTGACTACAACTTTGGCACCGATAACCTCTCAAATTACCGCCAGGCGACCGGAGGGCGGCTCCCGGTTTCATCGCTCATCATACCCATCACCGCCACCGAACAAAACCTCGGTTTGCTTGTGCTGGACAATTTCAATACCGTTGGCGCCTTCCGCGAAGAGGACGAGACGTTGTTGATCTCGCTTGCCCAACAGGTGGCGCTTTCCCTGGACAATATGCGTCTGGTGCAAACCTCACAGGAGCGCGCCGGTCACTTGCAAGCTCTGAACGATGCTTCGGCTTCACTTGCCACCAACCTGAGCACGGATCAGCTCATGCAGTCGCTGCTTGACCAGTTGAGCCCCATCCTTCCATTCGATACGGCAGCGTTATGGCTTCGTGAAAAGGATCGCCTTACCGTGGTCTCAACTCGCGGCTTTTCAGATATCGAAGAGAGGCAGGGTCTGTCAATCTCGGTTACGGACAGCGCCATCTTCAGGGAGCTTGCGCAAACCGGTCACCCGATCTTCGTCAAAGATGTAAGGGAAGACCCGCGCTTCCCTCCTGTTGAATCACCACGGCTTTCATGGCTTGGAATTCCCCTCAGCTATAAGAATGAACTGGTTGGCGTCCTTGCTGTGGAGAAATGGCAGGCGAATTACTACACTCGCGAGCAGATCCAGGCGGGGCTTACATTTGCCAGCCAGGCAGCGGTCTCCCTTGACAACTCACGGCTTTTTGAAGATAGCGTAAAACGCGCCACCGAGCTCGATCAACGTTCACAGCGCCTCACAGCGCTCAATCGGTTCACATCCACCCTCACCCGTTCACTGGATACGGACCAGATTCTGATCGCAACCGCTGAAGAAGTCTTCCAGGGTCTGGGCGCGAACCGGGTATCGGTTGTGACGTTTGAGCGCGGACAAAACTTGTGGAGGTTTTCCACGCCTCGCATCCGCGCAAAACTACCGCGGCTGCTTCCGGATGCGCCGATTTTCAGCCGGTTGCGTGAATCGCTTGGTATTTTCAACACCGAAGATGTGCGCAGTGAGCCGGATCTTCACTCCCTCATTGAAATGTTGGGTGAAAATGCGCGGGCATTGCTGATCCTGCCGCTCGTCTCGGGAAAAACGCTGACGGCACTGGTCTTTGTACAACTTTCCGATGATGCGCGGTTTGGCATCAATGAACTTGAGGTGGCACGCACCATCACCAACCAAGCAAGCATTGCGTTGGAAAATGCGCGTCTTTACCAATCTTCGGTGCGAATGGCCGAACGTTTTGCAGTTCTCAATGAAACCAGTTCACTGGTCAGCGCCAGCCTTAACCCCGAAGAGGTTTACGTTTCCGTTCACCATGCTGCGGAACGGCTCATGCCTCTCGACTCGTTCGTCATCTCATTACTGGATGAATCTGTGGATGAGATCGATGCTGTTTACCTCTATGACCGCGGCAAACGTCTCCCCGGTGAGCGTGTTGCTGTTGGAAAAGGGTTGAGCAGTGATGTGATCCTCTCTGGAAAGCCCATCCTTATCTCAGATGCCACGAAATCGAAGATCGAGTTCATGCAGGCTGGGGACGACCAGGAGATCACAAAGTCGGTTCTTGCGGTGCCGATGACCCACGGTGGCAGGACGTTGGGGATGCTCTCCGCCCAGAGTTACAAGCCGGGTGTCTATACCGATGAGGATGTGCAATTACTGGGTACACTTGCGAACCAGGCCATTGTCGCCATCCAGAACGGGCGGCTCTTCAACCAGTCTCAGGCACTGACCTCCGAACTCGAAGTGCGCGTCATGGAGCGGACCGGACAATTGCAGCGCGAAAAACAGAATACGGACACTCTTTTACGGATTCTGATGGAAGTGTCCTCGAGCCTCGACCTCGACCGTGCCCTTAACCGGACATTGTCGCTTCTCAACGATGCCACCGGGGCGGAGCAGGGCACAATTCTCCTCGTTCACGCAGAGGATAATCTGCTGCATTACCGGGCAGGTTACGGTTATCTTTCGGACCGCTCAACTTCTTCCAACAAGGGATTTACCTTGAAGATCGGCGAGGGTTTGGCGGGCTGGATCGTGCTGAATCGCGAATCGGTTTTGATCGGCGACTTGTTCGATGATCCGCGCTGGGTGCGGAGTACAGCCAGCGGCCAGGACCATCGAAGCGCGATTGCCGTGCCCATGTCGGTGGGCGAAGAAATCATTGGTGTCCTTATGATCTTCCACCGCGCGAAAGATTTCTTCAGTTCCGAGCTACTTAACTTGGTGGTGGCGATCGCAGGTCAGGTGGCAGTGGCGATCAACAACGCCCGCCTTTATGAATTGATCCGCGACCAGGCGGAGCGGCTCGGGTTGATGCTTCGCAAGGAGCAGGTTGAATCAAGCCGCTCCCAAGCCATTCTGGAGGCGGTGGCGGATGGCGTACTCGTTACAGGCGCCGACAACAATATCTCCTTCGTCAACACATCCATCACGCGCATCCTTGGCGTGGGCGAAGCTCAATTGGTCGGAAAATCTCTCGAAGGTTTTGCCGGTCTCTTTGGCAGTTCTTCCGTTGAATGGATCAGAACCATCCGGCGCTGGTCGGCGGATCCATCGTCCCATGAAGCGGGTGAGATGCACTCCGAGCAATTGGAACTCGAGAACGGGCGCATCGTCCTTATCCATCTTGCGCCGGTGATCCTTGTCAATGATTTTCTTGGCACTGTCTCCATCTTCCGCGATGTAACAAGGGAAGTGGAGGTGGACCGTCTCAAATCGGAATTTGTGGCAACCGTCAGTCACGAATTGCGGACGCCCATGACCGCCATCAAGGGATATGTGGATATCCTGACCATGGGCGCGGCCGGACCGATGAATGAGAACCAGATGCATTTCCTCGATGTGGTGCGTAATAACATCGAGCGTTTGAGCATTCTGGTGAGCGACTTGTTGGATATATCCCGCATCGAATCTGGACGCGTGAAATTGCAGGAGGAATCTGTCAACCTGTATGATATAGCTGAAGAGGTCGTTGCCGAGGTGTTGCGACGTTCGCAGGCTGACAATAAACCGGTTGCTCTCTCGCTAGATGCTCCGAAAGGGTTGCCCGCTGTTCGGGGTGACAGTTCCCGCGTGCGCCAGATCGTCAGCAACCTGGTTGTCAACGCCTACAATTACACGCCGGAGCATGGCGCCATTCTGGTGAACATCCGACCTACCTCTGGAGAAGTACAGATCGATGTGCAGGATAACGGCATTGGTATCAAACCCGAGGATCAGGCGCGCATCTTTGAGCGCTTTTACCGGGGCGAGCATCCGCTTGTCTTATCCACTCCCGGAACCGGGTTGGGATTGCCAATCGTCCGTCAGTTGGTTGAAATGCATCACGGACGTATGTGGATGAAAAGCACCGGCATACCCGGTGAGGGCTGTACGTTTTCCTTCACTCTGCCTATATATAAAAACGGAGACTAAATGGCACGTATTTTAATTGCTGAAGACGAACCTGATATCCGCGAGCTTGTCGCATTCACCCTTCGCTTTGCCGGGCACGAAGTGGTCACCACTTCGAACGGCGAGGAAGCGTATCAAAAGGCGCAGGATATGATCCCCGACCTTATCATGATGGATGTGCGCATGCCGCGCATGACCGGTTATGATGCCTGCCGCGCCATGAAGCAGATTCCCGCCCTCAAGGATATTCCTGTGGTGTTCCTCTCCGCCAAGGGGCAGGAAGCCGAGATCCAGTCTGGGTTGGAGGCTGGCGCGGAGGATTATCTGCTCAAACCATTCGCCCCCGACCAATTGGTGGAGCGGGTCAAGACAATCCTTTCGAAATTTGGAAAATAAATGAGCGCAATCATTCTAAACGGTTCGATGGTGCATTATGAGGCGTTGGGGCGCGGGCGTCCCATCATCTTCCTGCACGGCTGGGTTGGCTCATGGCGTTATTGGATCAACGCCATGCAGGTCGCTTCCACATCGTTCCGTGCCTATGCCATCGACCTGTATGGTTTTGGCGACACCGTGCGCGACCCGAAGCAATACAACCTTGAGCATCAGGCTGAATTGCTCAGTCGGTTCCTCGATGAAATGGGAATCGGCAAGATCGCACTGGTTGGGCACGACCTCGGCGCGCTGGTGGGATTCCAATTCCTCAAGGGGCGCCATGAAAGCGTCGACCGCATGATGGCGATCAATGTGCCGCTTGAGGTCAATACGCTCAACCCGCGTGTGCGAACGGCTCCTGCCACCGAGCTTGCTGAGTGGTTGACCGGTCGCCAACCCGAAGCGATGACTGCCCTTTCAGACGCCTCCAAAGTGGACCCGGCAGCTGTTGCCGCCTCGATGAACGATGTGAAGCCTGAAGTTTTTGAACATATCCGCGGTTTTACAGTTCCCTGTCTTTTCGTTTACGGCGCGAACAATCAGGTGTTCAATACCGTTCCCTCGGCTGAAAATAACACCCTGCCCATACATATGCACCAGATCAACCTCGAGAACTCCGGGCATTTCCCCATGCTAGACAACCCGCCTCAATTCCACCGCCTGTTGACGGATTTCCTCGCGCTTGATTCAGGTGCGACACCGAGGGACCTTCTGCTCAAAGAAGAATGGAAACGCCGCGTTCGCTGAAAATGCCGTGAGAAAAAACTTCTCGCGGTATTTTTTTACTTGACTTTCCCATCTCACAGTCCTATACTCTGACCCACAACCGAACGGAGAGCCTTTACGAAAGGCTGAGAGGAGCGTGAACGCGCTCGATCCGCATCACCTGATCTGGTTAATACCAGCGGAGGGATTTCTCAATACGCCTGCAAACATCCTCCGCTGCTG